>JBDRGC010000278.1:0-4050 GCA_043818215.1 Chloroflexota bacterium
AATGCAGGCGGAAACAGAATTGGGCAACCATCCCAGGGATGTGAGTCGTGAAAAAATCGGTTATGACATCGAGAGCTTTGACCCCCAGACGGGGCTATTGCGTTTCATCGAAGTCAAGGGGCGTAAGGCTGGGGCCGATACGGTCACGGTTTATCACACGGAGATTTTGAATGGGTTGAATGCCGAAGAGCAGTTTATTTTAGCGCTGGTGGAAATCGATGCTGGGCAGGCGGTAGAACCGCGCTATGTTTTCAACCCGTTCCAGCGCGAGCCAGACCCGGGGGCAGAGAGTGTGAACTACAATTTGAAGGAATTATTAGCGCGCAGTAAAACTCCGTAGTGATTTTCTAAAAGCGACAGCTAGACCTGTGCTATAATTCTATTAACCTTTAGTGTCAATAAAACCGCAAGGGGTATGCTTTGGATATTCTCTTTAAGACGAATAAGTTCCGAAAAGAATGCAATGACTTCAGGCGATTACAGAAAAAATAAAGCCAACGAAGAGCAGAACTCATTCGGCGGCGATTGGACGATCTGAGGGCCGCAGATGTACTGGCCGATATAGGTCACTTGCCACCAGCGCGTTGTCACGAGCTGCATGGCGACCGGGAAGGTCAACTGGCTGTAGATTTGAAGTATCCTTACCGCCTGATCTTTGAACCTGCCAATGACCCTATCCCCAGAAAAGCAGATAGTGGATTGGATTGGGCAAAGGTGACTGCCATTCTAATCATCAGTGTGGAGGACTATCATGGCCAATAATACGCAAAACCAATATATACCTGACTATGTTTCGCCCCCAGGGGAGACGCTGCTTGAAACGCTTGAGACGCTTGGCATGACACAGGCTGATCTGGCAGATCGAACCGGGCGACCCAGAAAAACGATCAATAAAATCATCCGCGGCAAAACTTCCATCACTCCGGAAACCGCCCTGCAATTAGAACGGGTTTTGGGCACCCCAGCCAGGTTTTGGAGCAACCGGGAACGGCATTATCGGGAGAGTTTAGCGCGTGCTGAAGAACGAGACAAGCTGCACTCTCAGTTAGACTGGCTCAAACGAATTCCGGTCAAGGCAATGGTCGCTAAGAAATGGCTGCCAGCTTTTGAAGATACGGTTGACCAACTCGTTGCAGTGGTCGAGTTTTTTGGGGTCACTTCACCTCAACAATGGGAGCGTATATGGATGGGGGCTTCCGTGTCGTTTCGCCAATCCCCGGCTTTCGAAAGCGATCCGGGCGCGGTTTCAGCCTGGCTGCGCAAAGGTGAGTTGGAGGCGCTGGAGATCGATTGTCAACCTTATAACGCGGATGGCTTTCGAGAAGCATTATTAGCCATTCGCGGTTTGACGGCAACATCTCCTGAAGAGTTTATGCCGCAAATGCGGGCTTTGTGCGCACAAGCTGGCGTGGCTGTGGTCTTTGTGCCAGAATTGCCGCAGACCCGGACAAGCGGTGTGACCCGTTGGCTCTCGCCCCAGAAAGCTTTGATTCAATTGAGCCTGCGTTACAAAACAGACGATCATTTATGGTTCACCTTTTTCCACGAAGCCGGGCATATCTTGCTGCACGGCAAGCGGGATGTCTTTTTGGAAGATGGGAGCGGGCAAACCGAGAAAGAACGCCAGGCAGACCGGTTCGCAGCCGATTTTTTGATTCCCCCAGCTGAATGGGAGCAGTTTGGGCCTACCGGTCAGCATTATTCCGAAGTGAACGTTGTGAATTTTGCAGACAGAATGGGCATTGCGCCTGGTATTGTGGTTGGGCGGCTTCAGCGAGAAAGGCTTGTGCCATTCAGCCACTTGAATGGTCTAAAACGCCACTTGATTTGGGCAGATACAGAAGGAGCAATTTAATTCATGGCATATCCGACACATTTCGTCAGGCCATCTTATGTTCCCCAATCGCTGGCCCCCTTCTTCCAGGAGTATGACCTGGCACAGTTTGATTTGCAGCGCTCGGCGGCGACGATCATTGAGCGCGTGCTGCAATATGGCAATCGCGCCGAAATCCGCTGGCTGTTCCAGGTTTATCCACGGGAGCGAATCAAAGCCTGGGTGCGCCGGTGGGGTGCGTATGCGTTGCCCGAACCACACCTGACATTCTGGAAACTGGTGTTCGCTTTACCGGAGGCCGCGGATGAAAGCTGAAACTGACTCCATCTTTTGGGAGACGATTTCCAGCGAGATGTGCCAGGTGATGACGATTTTTGCCCGCGCCGAGATTGGCATGCTCTTTTACCTGGCCGAGGGTACGGCATTGGCCCTCCAGTTGGGGCACCGCCGCTCGTTCGACCTGGAATTTTTCTCTCCTACTGAGGATATCCCCAGCATCCGCCCGCAATTGGCCCAGGCTTTAGCGCCATTCGATCCAGTTCTGGCAGACACATCTTGGGGCAATCTGGTTTTCCTGGCCGACGGGGTGCGGGTCGGGTTTTACGGATACGGCATTCCGCTGGTCGCGCCGCTGAGGGTTGTTGATGGGGTGTCCCTGGCCAGCATTCCCGATATAGGCCTGATGAAGTTAGATGCCCTGCAATCACGCGCCAGCCGCAAGGATTTTCACGATCTGTATGCCATCTGCCAGCGCATGACCTTGCGCGAGTTATTCGATCTGGCCCCGCGAAAACATACAGCCAGCCGCGATTTCGAATCCCAGGTGGTCAAGCGACTGCCATTTTTTGAACCCGCCGAAACAGAAGAACCGCTCCCCTTGCTCGATGATATTCCCTGGGAAACTGTGAAGGCCTTTTTTCGTCAGCAGGCCATCGAACTGAGCCAGCGTTGGATATCCTGAAAGATAATAAAACTCCCAACCACCCAACTATACTACCTAACTATCATATTACTGAACAATACCTAAGGCGATGAAAATGGAAGAGAACAAGTGCCGAACATTTCTATTATCAGATGAACCTGCGGAACATGACTCATTTGGTGCTCACGAGAAAGTTGCGAACGCAATAGCTGAATTAATAGCAAATGAAGAGGGAGGTAAAACGATTGGATTAGAGGGAGGGTGGGGCTCTGGAAAATCGACTATTGTAAATCTCATTAGAAAAAAACTTGTCACGGGAAAAAATCATTGCCTTATACTTTTTGACGCATGGGCTCATCAAGGTGACCCGCTTCGTAGAACCTTTCTGGAATCTCTAGTATTAGGGATTTTTGCCAAACAAAATGATACAGATGAACAAATCTGGATAGACGAAAAAGAGTGGAATAATATTCTTGACGAGCTTGCAAAAAGAAGAAAGGTCACTGATGTAAATAGATACCCATTATTAAAACCTTGGGGAAAGTGGCTAGTAGGCAGCTCCTTGCTAGTACCTTTGGGAATGGCTCTGTTGAACTCAGGGCTGAGGAAGAATTTATCCTTATTCAACAGCGGATCACTTGCATGGGATTTCATTCTTGGAGTCCTTTTTTCTATTGCTCCTATATTGATTTTGCTTGCCATTACTCTACTTCAAATTGGTAAACATAAAACTAATGGTGAAAACGACCCCTGGGCTATGCTGTTTTTTAAATCTATCGCTGATACCAGAACAGAAACCATTGAAGAACCAAACCCTACATCCGTTGAATTCGAAAAAATATTTTCTGATTTGATGGGAGCTGCGCTCACGGATGAAAACCGAAAATTTGCAGTCATTCTTGATAATCTAGACCGCATTGATGGCAGCGATGCATTATCGATTCTATCCACTCTTCAAACTTTTTTCCAACACAGGCAACATCAAGAATTGAAATGGCTAGAAAGGTTATGGGTGATAATTCCTTATGATCGGGATAGTTTGCAACGTCTCTGGAAAAACGATGATGACGGTAGCCCCCTGTCAGTTTCCTTCTTAGATAAACGATTTCAAATTCGATTCGAAGTACCACCTTTAGTGTTGTCGAATTGGAGCGAATATTTACGATCTTTATTGATAGAAGCTTTTCCTGACCATGATAAAGCTGAATTTCATACAACGTACCGTGTCTATGACCAATACTTGGTAAATATAGGGGAATCACCCACTCCACGCGATTTAAAGATATTTGTAAAT
>JBDRGC010000279.1:0-6504 GCA_043818215.1 Chloroflexota bacterium
CAAACCAAGCGTGACAAACCGTTGTTCACCATAGTCAAAGCGGACATCTTCAAAGGTAAAAGTAGGTCAATCAAACACCTGATGTGCTTACGCAAAACCAAGACCGCGCTTCTTCAAGGTGTGTTGCCGTTTTTCTTCATGCCAAGTGAATTCCATGTCTTTATGATTATACATACACTTATACATATAGAGAAGGCCAACCTGCACAAACAACCTGCGAATTTGCTTTTTAGGTACCGTGACGATTCGCGCGGTGTGCCGTGTCACAGCGTACAGCGCGAATCTGGGAAGGTACCCAGTATTGTTCAATTTGCTCACCATTTACACCGGTTACTGGCAAAGTTCATCCTTTTTCCGCTTTTTCCTGCTGATAAATCATCTCCAGTTTGGGAAAAGTTATCATGATGAAATGGGCAAATAACTCAGTATACTCATCTAAAAGCTCCATCGTTAAGGGATGTTTCGGACACTCGATCCATACTCGCATCCAGCCGCGATTTTCGTGTTTCCCGGATCGGACGCGTCTACCAAGCGTATCACTGAGATATTTCAACAAAGGATCAAAGCCCTGCCTGCGAGCCAGGCTGCGTTCCGGAGTGCTTTCAAAATGAAGGGCAATCTCATGGTAGCTGCAGCGTAAACAAATCTCATAATGTGACCCTGTGATTCGATCTAAAAAAATTTGTAAGCGATTACTACGTACTTTATAATCAGGCTTATAAGCCAGAATATTATCTGGCAAAAGAGTGCGTAATCGCGCTTGCAGTTCAGTATAAAAAGCTTCGTAATCAAGAATCGATGCGTCCATCAGTTTCTCCTTTTGAAAAATGGCAACGTTTTTCGTGGCTTCCGTTGTTAACTGAGATTTTAAGGCTTAAACCTAGCGAAGCTGTCACCAGACGCAATATAGGTTTAGGCCGGTGTTGGGCTGCCACTTGTTTATGACCTGCCTTTTACAGCACGTTACTTTGCTTCATCAAATCTTATCTTCTTCACTATCGGCGCGATTGTGTTTAACAAATAAGGCGAACTCTCACTCGCCCATCCAGTATTGTTGCGTGCTGACGGGTGGGAAAAAGTGAGAAGATGAAACTCATTTTTTCCCAGTTGGACTCGATAGACTATATTACTGTTATCTATTGACTTTACCGAATCCATACTATTTTTCACTAAATCCTGAAAACCTTTGCCCTGGACTACCGCAATCGTTGGTTCTAATATTTCAAGCGTGTGGCGAAAATGGTCCCGACAATTTTGTCTCATAGTCCTTGTTGACTTATCTGTTGTTGAGTCATCATTTTTAATCGCTGAACAAAGCAGATAATTAACTAATGAAAAAGCGTCAAACATATGTACCTTATCGTTATCGTTGATTTGAAGGAATTCTGATGCGTGATCAATACCCGGTGGAATGCCAAATAACAACCGGAGCAGGTTAGTCGTGCCTTTCATGTGGAAATTGCGAGGCGGTAGAACATTGCCTGCTTTGAATTCTTTTTCCAATCCTGTCTCAACGAGAACCTTGTGTCTCCGTTTTTCCATTGTGACTTTCGCTGGCTTATGGCCATAGGACATGCCTACTACGACGACGCGCAAAGGTTTACCGTTCATTGACAAATCATAGTAATCACCAACATGATGTAGTTGTCCTTCATAAAATGTGCCTAAATGTGAACTTTTGCACTCGCGGAAATTGGCACACAAAAATTGGTTATTGGACAGTACATTTGCAGTCAGATATGCTTTGAGCCTATGTTGTCTTCGTTTGCTTTGATTTAGATCGCAAGTTATCATTACTCTTCCCTCTAGCTTCACTCGAGAGTAGGCAGCCCAACCTCTTTTTAAGCAGATGCTATTATCGCGCACTTGCGCCAAATTGCTCAAACAGGGTCAGAGGGTCTATTCGAGTCACCGATTCAATGAGATCGAAGCGTTGGTCCGCGGAAATAATTTGATCAATGCCATTGTTGTGCATCACTGCCGCATGGATCAAATCACGCGCCTTTACACCCAGAGAAGCATATTCACTACCAATAAAAGATGCTCTCCGCCGGCTGCATACATGGGCACATTCACATCAAGGAAAACAAGATCATCAATCACCTATTGCCCCCTCGATGATCTCGCTCTCCATCTGCTCCCAATCCGCAGCCGGAGCATCCAAAGACAGAATACGATCTAGCGCTGCACGCCGCCGCTGGCGTTCTGCCTTTGCAAAGTACATAAAGTCAACCGCCTCGCGAATAAGAAGGCTCACCGGCTTACTCTGCTCCGCAGCCAAGTGCGTGAGTTTATTATACTGTTCTTCAGTTAGAACAGACTGCACTCGTTTTGTGTAAGTCGCCATACTACTGCTCCGATAGTGTCATCTATTATTACCAATACGATAATACCGAGATGTGATGCTGTCAACGAGCGTCAACCCTCACACATTCCCCCCGCCTGATCTGATAGGTATCGAAGTCACGCGCCACCATTGTGTTTGGGAATACCGCCCGCGCCTCGATTTTGATGTCCCGCTCACGATACCGGCGGGAGACGTGGGTGAGGATCAAGTGTTTCACATCGGCCTGAACAGCCAGCTTGGCGGCCCGGCCCGCGGTGAGGTGACCGAAACGATCCGCCATGTCAGCGTCATCTTCGAGATAGGTGGATTCGATCACCAGCGTATCCGCACCCCGGACGTATTCGAGCAGATTGTCGGTGCGGCCGGCATCCCCCACGTGAACGAAGCGCGTCCCGGGACGTTCCGGCCCCAGCACCTGGTCGGGTGTGATCTGCCGCCCGTCGGGGATAGTGACAACCTGCCCCGCCACCAAATCTCTCCGCCACGGGCCGGGGGGAATCTCCAGCCTCTCGGCTTTTTCCGGCAAGAAAGGCCGGCGAGATTTTTCCTCGAACAGGTAGCCAAAGCAATCTGGCCCGCGGTGGGATACGGGGAACGCGGTCACGGTAAAATCATTCTCGTCGATGATCAAACCGGGATGAATTTCGCGAAAGTGCAAATCAATCGGAGGGGGCACGCCCCGAAGAACGACGCCGAACAGCAAATCTCTGATGCGGGCCAGGGCACGGTTCCCGCCGATGATTTCGATCTCGTCGATGGCCTCCCAGCGCATGAAAGTCGAGAGCAGCCCGCCCAGCCCCAAAATATGATCCAGATGCCCGTGGGTGATCAATATCCGGTTGAGGCGTTTGAATCCCAGTCCCGATTTGAGTATCTGGCGTTGGGTGCCCTCGCCGCAATCGATCAAAAAGCGGTGCTCGTCGTGTTTGACCACCTGCGCTGACAGCCCGCGATGAATGGAGGGTGCCGAGGCGGAGGTGCCTAGAAAAGTAATTTCGAACACAGGGGGTTCCTTTCGTGAAACAGGATATGGCCTAATTCTACCGCATGTTTGCCCGCGCGTGGTAATCGTTCAGGCGGCTGCTTGAATAGACCGCGGTCTATTTTACTAAAGGATTAAACACTCCCGCCACGCGAGAGATTATAATTAAAGACTAATGCTATAATTGCCCATCTACTAACTTATACCAGCGACAGATATGGACAATACAACTATGAAGCGAATTTGCATCTACTGTGGATCGTCAGACAAAATAGCCGCCGAATACTTGGAAGCGGCCTATCAAATGGGACAGTCTGTGGCCCAGCGCGGCATGACGGTGATTTACGGAGCCGGCAGGACAGGTTCAATGGGAGCCGTCGCCAATGGAGCCATCGACGCGGGGGGAGAGGTATGGGGTGTGATTCCCGAGCAATTCAATACCCCCCAACTGGCCCACAAGGGGCTGGCCCACCTCGAAGTTGTAGAAAATATGCACATCCGCAAAGCTCGCATGGCGGAATTAGCAGACGCCTTTATTGCCCTGCCAGGGGGCTTCGGCACTCTCGAAGAGTTATTCGAAATCATCACCTGGGCGCAGATCGGTTTACACCATAACCCCATTGGGCTGCTCAATACCAAAGGATATTACAATCATCTGTTGACGATGGTAGAACTTGCCGACGCGGAAGGTTTTATCTATAGCGTACACCGGCAGCTTTTTACTCATGCCGACGAACCGGGAGATTTGCTTGACGCCCTCACCAATCACCGTCACCCCGAGGGGCTGGAGAGGTGGGTCGAGCGGGAAGGGTAAGCCGCTGAGACGCAAAACGCCACCCAGTCTTCGATTTGCCGCCGGTCGATCACTCGCAGATTGTGCGCATCGAGTTTCGCCAGCATATCTTCCACTTGCTCTTCTAAAATTCCTGAAAGGATCAAAACTCCACCGGGGGCGATCAGATCAGCCATCCCGGCATCGAGCAGGCGTATCAAAATGGAGGCCAGGATGTTCGCCACCACCAGCGGGGCCTGCCGCACGGTAAAAATCCCCGACTTGATTTCAGCTACCGAACCGAGCGCGAATTCCGTCTGGTCGGCGACGCCGTTGTTGGCGGCGTTCTCGCGGGCCGAGGCAACTGCATCAGGGTCAGTATCCACCCCAAAAGCACGTCCGGTTCCCACCCCATCCCGGGATTCTCCCGCTAACTTGAGGGCGGCAATCGACAAAATCCCGGAGCCGCAACCAATGTCGAATATATTAATGCCCAGAAACCCGCTTCCTCGAAGAAAGCGGGTTTCTATTAATTCCAGGCAGAGTTGCGTGGTGGGGTGAGTCCCCGTGCCGAAGGCCATCCCTGGGTCGATGCTGATGGGGATACGCGTCTCGTCAGGCGATTCCAGCCAGGCGGGGACGATGATCAACCGCTCGCCGATGGGTACGGGGCGGTAATGCTTCTTCCAGGCTGCGGTCCAATCGGTCCCCCGGATAAGCTCGAACACTGGCGCGGGGAGGGGCCGGATGCGCCCCAGGTACCAGAGCGATTCCTCGATGCGGCGGCGGGTCTCATCGAGTTGGTCATCCACGGGGAGATAGGCACACACCCGCAAAGGGCCGACCGGGTATCCTTCGCTCCCAGGGTCGGGGGCGATGGCAGTGCTTTCGATCACCACGCCAGCGGGGACAAAGCGGGCTAACACTTCGGCCACCGCTTCGGCCATCTCGCCGTCTACGGTCAGGGATACTTCGAGCCAGTTCATTTTCAGTTTTCAGTGTTCAGTTTTCAGTGTTCAGTACTTTACTGACAACTGGTTACTAAATACTCAATGTCATTAAGTTAAGGGTTGGTGTCTGTCGGATTACGGATCCGACAGGAGCAAAATAGGGATCCTTACATGCTCCAGGCGGATTCGTAATCCGCTGATGGCTAAACTTAATATCATTGACTGAACACTGAAAACTGAACACTGAATCACCCCCCCAGCACATCTTTCAGCCGCTCGAAGAAACCCCGCCCCTGAGGTATGACTTCCGTACCCAGGCTTTTGGCCAGTTGTTCGAACAACGATTGCTGCTCACTTGTCAATGATTTGGGGATGCTCACGTTGACAATCACCAGTTGGTCTCCGCGGCCGTTGCTCCGCAGATAAGGTATGCCTTTGCCCCTCATACGGATGATCTTGCCGGGTTCGGTGCCAGCCGGAATTTTCAGAAAAGCCTGGCCATCGACTGTGGGGACTTCTACCTCGTCTCCCAAAGTTGCTTGAGCGATATTAACGTTGAGGTCCAGCATAATATTGTTATCGCGGCGGCGGAAATACTTGTGCGGCCTGACCTGGATTATCAGGTACAGATTCCCAGCGGGACCGCCGTTGATGCCGGGTTGGCCCTCACCCGCCAGACGGATCTGCGTGCCGGTATCTACCCCCGCGGGTATGGTGACAACTTTGCGGCGCGTATTGCGAACTTGACCGTGGCCTTCGCAGGTGGGGCAAGGGCTGGTGATCACCTCGCCTTTGCCTCCGCAAGCCGGGCAGGAAACGACCTGCACCATCGATCCGAAGATCGTCTGGCGTGATTGGCGGACTTCACCGCTGCCGCCGCAAGTTGAACAACGCGTTGGGGATGTCCCTGGCTTGGCTCCAGTGCCCTGGCAGGTATTGCAGACTTCGTCGCGGGTGATCTCGATCTCTTTTTCCGCACCGAAGACAGCTTCTTTGAAAGTGAGATGCACCCGGTATTGCAGGTCGGCTCCGCGGCGGGGAGCATTGCGCGAGCGGCGAGAAGACCTGCCGAAGCCGCCAAAACCGAACATATCGCCCAGGTCGCCAAAGATGTCGCTGAAATCTACATTAGTAAAATCAGGAACACCACCCGCGCCCTGCACTCCGGCGTGGCCGAATCGGTCATAAGCGGCGCGCTTCTCCACATCGGAGAGCACGGCGTAGGCCTCATTGATCTCTTTGAATTTTTCCTCGGCGTTGGGTTCTTTGCTCACATCGGGGTGATATTTGCGCGCTAAATTGCGGAAGGCCGATTTCAGATCGGCTTCAGATGCACCTTTAGAAGTGCCGAGGGTTTCGTAGTAATCTCGTGGCATAAAAGAGTCTCAGGAGGCAGGAAGCGGGAGGCGGGAGGCGGGAGGCAGGAGGCAGGAGGCAGGAGGCGGGAGGCGGG
>JBDRGC010000280.1:0-4210 GCA_043818215.1 Chloroflexota bacterium
TTGGACAATGAGAAATGTTACAATGGCCTTTGGATTCCAGCACGGTTCCTGTCGGCGGCCAAATCCAAAAGCACTGGAAACATTAACCGGAAGGCGGCAGTCAAGGCTTACTTGAGGGAATACGGATGTCTGAGCTAACTATCAAAATTCCGTACCTCTCAACGGTGAGCAAAAACCATTGTTTTATAGCAGGGGATCGGCGGCGGGGATACGTCCGTGACGTTCGGGACTGGTGCGAAGCGATGGGTTGGATCATCCGCGCCGATATAAATTTACGTATGCTGGAATTCAAGCCACCTATTGTGCTGGACATCTGTTGTTATTTTCCAAAGCAGCGGGGCCGCCGACCAGATGCGGCAAACTTTCGAGCCGTCATCCAGGATGTGGTGGCGAAAGTCGTCGGGATTGACGACTCGCACTTTTCTGGCACGGATACAGGGGTTTGGGGTATAGCTCCCCGCAAAGCATGTTTTGAGATCACGATTAGGGGCTAATATGTTAATCTGGCTTGTGGACTATGATGGTAAGAGTTGTAGTCAGTGGAATCCGTTGGAGGATACTGAAAGGCACGCGCGTGGGTGAACCGGGACTGACGCTATATAAAATGGTTGAATTGGAATAAGGGGAAGTGAAATGAGTCTTGAAAAGGTAGAAGAATTGATGGATATGCTCACGGATAATTGTTTACCAGAGGGTATGCGCATAAAACACCAACCACAATTATCTCGTAAGCAGGCTTTTAGTATTGTTTGGTTCCTGCAAGAGCACATGGGGGTGCTGCCTGACAATATTGAAATGTGCGGCATCTGCGGGAACTTATTTGATGCCGACAGCGGAGGGTTTGTCGTTGATGGAACCGATGTCCCAGATGACTGGCAAGAAAACATCGGGGTAACCAAAGAGATACTGCAACAAAACGATGGGGCGAAATTCTGTTCGCAGCAATGTGAGTACGAGTTTTGGCAGAATGTAGCAAAGATGTTGGACGATGAGTTAACAGCAACAAAGGAGGCACACCTTTGCGCAAAGTTAGAGACTACAACAAAAACGTAGACCCATCATATCTCGAAACTCTTTTTGAAAGTGGAATGAGTTGGGAGGAGGTTGCAGCTAAAGCGGGGTTATCGTCTGGTGCGGCGGCAAGCAGTCGGGTTTATCGCTACCGGAACGGCCCGGACGCCAGCCCGCAAGAAGTCAATTTCTCTAAGGTTGTTTTGCCGGAAGATTTTGATCTGGCGGGGGCATTGGACATTGCCGACAGACTCCAGGAACTAATGGATTCTGTTGATCCCATTGTCACATCAGCGGAGCTGTTTTTTCCAGACAGGCCAATGGCAGTGATGTGGACATCCTGCGCCCACCTAGGTGGGCGGTACACATGGCACGAAGGCGTCCGGGAAGCGTTTGATAAAATATTGAAAGTCCCGAACCTGTACGTCGCGCTCCTTGGCGATGAGATTGAGGGGTTCCTTCCGGGCTTTCGGGATGCTTCTGCTGTGACAAATCAACTACTTCCAATCAAAATTCAACGGAAAATGCTGGCAGCATACCTGAAGCGGTGGAGCGATGCGGGGAAAGTGCTTTTCGGGTGTAGCAGTCAGCACGGTGGGGAATGGTTTGAGGCTGCTGTGGGTATGAACCCCATCAAAGAAGAGTTCCACAATACCCAAACCCCCTACTTTGATGGGAAGGGAATCCTCAAATTGTGGATTGGCCAAGAGCTTTATGTGGGTGCGGTAGCCCATTCGTTCAAGGGATCAAGCATTTACAACCCGAACCATCCCCAGCGCCGTGCGACGCTGTTTGACTACCCTTCCGCAGACCTTGCTGTAATGGGCGACAAACATAAATATGCTGTGCAGCACATGTCGGATCGGGTAGATGAATACCGTGCGGGCTTAAGGCCATCACCGCTGGTGTGGCACATCCAAGTGGGCACGGCAAAGATTGGGTCCGACCCGTATACAATTCGAGGGTGGCAACACGGCTATTTTGAGTGGCCTGTGATGGTTTTTTATCCTGACAGGCATCTGATCAAGCAATGTTTTGAGATTGACGACCTGAAATGGATGCTAAAATAGTGAGGGAATAAAATGATTAACAATATAGTGAAGTTACTTTTGCTTTTTCTTTGCCTACTTGTTCTTGTAGTATCATGCCAACAACCTCAACATCGGTTACCTGTTGTTGTAGGCGAAAAGCATCGGGTGTGGTTACCAATAATTTACAAAACGTCATCAATGAAGAGGGGAACTGGCGGGTGCACCAGATATGACTTCTGGTGCTACAATTGGTGTCCGGGGTATCTCGGAATTTTGGATCGTTACCCCGGATGGACGCCAATGATACGGGACATGGATCAGTTGGCAAGATTGGATGAGGCAGTGGAAATAGCTAGGGGTGGGGGTGGTTGGCTCATGGGCTTTAATGAGCCCAATGTGAGAGAGCCATACGGAAGCCTCATCCCGCCAGCGGAGGCGGCTGTTGCGTGGAGGGCTATTGAGCAAAAAGCGGATGGCATCAAACTGTTATCGCCTGCCCCGTCGCAGCTAGATCCTGGCTGGCTCTGGCGGATGGTATCAGAGTATGAGCAGCGGTATGGCCACAAACCAAGATTTGACGCAATTGGAGTTCATTGTTACTGCTACCTACGGAATCCCCCCGACCCACAGGAGATCAAGGACCACTTGCTGCGGGTACGGCGCGAGGCTCTAGCGCACGGGTACGACGTTCCGTTGTGGCTGACTGAGTTCGCTGGGGCCTGCAATCTGCCTAACCCACAAAGCGGCAACGAACAGGTCGTGCGGGAGTTACTGCCCTGGCTGGAAGCAACCCCGTGGATTGGGCGGTACAGTTGGTTTATGTCTTATATTAGTGGCACTGACCCCTGGGCACCCGGTATGGGGTCGTGTTCCCTAACCGATAGCAGCGGTGACCTGACTGGCTTGGGAGAGCTTTATACCAAATAGACAAGCTTCCTAAACCATATCTTGTAGTTGTTTCGCCATAGCTTCTGTCTTTGCATCCAATCCACCCAGAATAGAAGCCAGTTGATCCAATTCTACCCGTATGCTGGCGATGATTGCAAGTGCCTCGCCAGGCTCCCCTGGGTCTGGCTCTTCTTCCTCTCCCCACACAACTTCTTGATAGCCGATGTCGGGATGGTCGTGGTCTGTCAGCGCCAGCATCCCAATACCGTCAACGTAATCACTCGGTTTGTTCCACACCCAGCAAAAGTGTGGGCCGCGCTCTCCTTGAGTTGGGTCATAATAGGCCCCTATACCCATGCCAGGACCGACATCCCCCGTCTCGTTAGTTTCACCCACCTCACCGCTGTTGGTCCAAAGGTCCCATGTTGCTGGAAGTTCATGTGGCGGCGCATCGGGCCAGCCAAAGACAACCGTCTCTCCCACAATGGGATTACCCCTCTCATCTCGCACATTGATCTGGCAGGCAGAATCTCCCCGCTTGGCCCGAATGTAGCTTACCTTGTAGATCCGATCCCCTGGGTTTACCACGATCCTATCTTCAATGGGACGAATTTGAACGTCTCCAAAGGTAGCTATAAGCCAATCCCAACCCTGTTCTATACCATCAAAGTCATAAATCCGTACATCCATCATTACACCTCCATTTGGTTCTGGGTCCGGTGGAACCTCAACCGGATATTGGCCAATAAGATTTGGAACGGCGGTATTATCGGGGCTATTCATAATGTCAAAGCCCTTCGTCCGCCAGTCCAACATCCCGCAGCCAAAAATGAGGGCAAACTCGGCCCCCGCCTCGATCAGCCTATCGTTGTACCAGGCCAGCCCGTCCGGGCCGCAGTACATATCTATGGCCACGTTTATATCTGGGTCAGCCATGCGAAATCCCTCATGGGCTCCCCATTCCCTGGCAGCCCGGTCAATTCCTACCTCCGTGAGGGCAAATCGCACATCAGGATACTGCTCCCAGATCGGCGGCATAGCGCGCAGGAATTTACCAGTGTGCCAGTGCTCGTCATCCCTAAGCAGCGGCCAGTTGTACTCATGGAAGCAGAACACAGAAGTGCTATCTGGAAACGTCTCGGCATCCTCTTGCAATGCCTGAAGCGTTCTGGGGAAATAGTCAACGGTCTCCGGCCCCCAGTGGCCGGTGTTAAAGTTGCCAACACAGGACGCCTTGCCCAACACCACCCTGGCTTCCCAGATGAATTGCGCCATGAAGC
>JBDRGC010000281.1:0-2314 GCA_043818215.1 Chloroflexota bacterium
TCGAAGGGATGGTGCAGATGGTTGCGGCTGAAACCGGGCGTCCCTTTGTCTCCGTGCGTTTCGGTAATGTGCTAGCGACCGGAGGGAGTCCCGTAGCATAGCGGAGTGGAGCAGCCGGGGCAGTGTGATCCCCCTATTCAAGCGCCAGATCGCGGCGGGCGGCCCTGTAACCGTCACGGATCCACAGATGGTGCGTTTCTTCATGCCTGCACAGAGCCTGTCGAAGTGACCATCCCCGAGGCAGTCCAGTTGGCCGAAGGTGCAGGCCTCGACCCTGGGAAAGAACGGGGAGGTCTTCGTTTTGGATATGGGCGACCCGATCAAGATCGTAGACCTGGCCCGTGATATGATCGAACTCTCCGGCTTGAAAGTGGGAGAAGATATCGACATCGAATTCACCGGCCTGCGTCCCGGCGAAAGATTGTACGAAACCCTTTTCGCCGATAACGAGTATCCAGCCTGCACCGAACACAAAAAGATATTCGTCAGCCATAACAGCGCCAGCCATCCGCCAGAACGATTTGCGCAGCAAGTTGAAACCCTAATCCAAGTAGCCTTAGCCGGGGACGAAGAAGCAACCCGCGATTTGCTGCGGCAGCTCGCTAGCGCCGGTTGAGTAGAAAAATAGCGCTGGTTGAGTAGGGTGACACGCTTTTCGTCACCCGTATCGCTTGTACTGAGTAGCGACAGCGTATCGAAGTGAAACCCAGCGGCCTTAACGTCAACCCGCTCCCTTGGTTTCGACACTCTAGCGCTGGTTGAGTAGGGCAACGCTCTTTTGCCCGTATCGAAACCTAGCGGCTTAACACGAACCAATCCCTTAACGTCAACCCGCTCCCTAAGTTTCGACTGCGAAGCGCTCAACCAGCGTCCGCTCTATACAATAGCGCCGGTTGAGCACTATCTATTGCCCCCCTAACCCCCCAATCTTGGGGGGAATCAAGACTCCCCCAGAATTGGGGGTTGGGGGGCGTGATCCAGAGTAGGACATGACACACAATTTAGAGTAACCGTTCACTCTCCTGAAGAATAAGACACGGATTAACGCAGATGAACGCGGATTATTTTGTTATTTTCCGCGTAAATACGCGACAGCATGCCCTTAAGGGTAAATCCGCGTTCTATTTCACCAGGGGAGTGAATGGTTACACCACAAAAGCACGAAGACACTAAGAAAAACTTGAAACTAATTCAATTAAATTGATAAAGCCGAAACAAAAATATCAAGATTTTTATGAGCTTGCTTATAAATTTTCGTGCCTTCGTGTCTTCGTGGTAACAAACGACCTTTTTTCATCGGAGTCGTAAAATCATGCCGGAAAGTATAGACATAATCCCACTACGCGTTGCGTTTCAACGCGGGCAAATACAATGGCAGCGCCACGCATTAGAGCAAATTATGAAAAGGAACATTTCGCGCAGGATGGTGCGAGATGTTATACTGGATGGGGAACGCATTGAAGATTACCCCGATGATTGGCCATTGCCCAGTGCATTGTTCCTCGGCTGGAGCGGTGTGCGTCCAATTCACGTTGTTGCCGCCTTAAATCATAGTACGCAGATCGCCTACGTCGTTACCGCATACGAACCGACATCGAAACACTTTGAATCTGATTTCCGCACAAGGATAAAGCGATGAAAGAGATTAGCGCAGAAACCTGCCCCCTTTGTGGCGGGCAAAAGACACAGGGGACGACAACCTTTACGGTTGATCTGAATTTTGGCGTCATTGTGGTCAGGAACGTGCCTGCATTTGTCTGCTCCCAATGTGGGGCAGATTGGATCACCGATGATGTGGCAGCCCACCTGGAAGAGACCGTTGAGAATGCCAGGAGAACGCGCCGCCAGATAGAAGTAACCGCGTATAAAACAACCCAAATTACAACGGCAATGGGGTCTCAAGCGGGGGAGGCGATACCCCGCTCCGCTGTGCTTCGGGGGTGATACGTTTCTATCGCAGGGGCAGCGTCCACTCAGCGAGTAGGACTGGCCGCCGTTGGGAGATCTTTCCCCCCCACTCCTATCCTGAGCAAAGTCGAAGGGTTGGGGGAATCAAGACTCCCCCAGTACCAAGACTCCCCCAGGATTGGGGGTTGGGGGGCGAACCCGCTTCCTTGGTTTCGACTGCGAAGCGCTCAACCAGCGTCCGCTCCATACCATTAGCGCCGGTTGAGTAGAAAAATAGCGCCGGTTGAGTAGGGTGACACGTTTTTCGTCACCCGTATCGCTTGTACTGAGTAGCGATAGCGTATCGAAGTGAAACCAAGCGGCTTGACCAAGTAATACAACTCCCGTAAGCCGCTCCCTTGGTTTC
>JBDRGC010000282.1:0-10134 GCA_043818215.1 Chloroflexota bacterium
GCGACTTTGCCGGCCGAACCGGGAATTGCTGCCGTCCCTCCGAGCTTACTCAACCGGCGCTACACTCAAATTTAGAAATGGGCAAGTTATGAGCAAACTGCAAATATCCGCTTTCTTCTTTCTCACAGAGTAGGTGAACCATACCGGGAATTGCTGGAGGGACGGAGAGCTGTATACCTATGCAGGCACTGCGCACCTGCACCGAACGCAGGTACGGTGTCGAAACCAAGCGGGGCGTGAAAATGAGCTAATTTGCCTTAATCCGCTGGGTTTCGACACTTGCGCCACACGCAGTGCAGGTGTACGCTCCGGCACTAAAAACGTGTGCCTGCGCTACTCAACCAGCGCTCGCGTTAGGATTCAAACGCGCAAGTTATTTAATTCTCGTTCCTAAATTGTTTTCAGTCGGGGGAACTGATCATATCGGTCGTGACGGCGGCAGAACTGCTCGTGGGCTGCCGCAATCGTCGAGAATAAACGTTGATCGTAAAAGAACTCAGCTTGTATCCGATGGTGTGGATTTCTAGTGACATTTCCCAAACGGCCTGGGAGTGGTACCGTCAATTCCATCTGAGCCATCGAGAAAGGGGATGCTGCTAGAGTGGAAAACGATCAGGAGGATCGGTAGTTGGGGGAGTTGTAAACTCGAAACCGCACTCCGAGAATTCATGGTAAAATGCAGCTATGATAAACCGCCCTTTTTACCTTGAAAGACTGTCCACGGCGATCCATCGCTCACCCATCACCGCTCTCTTAGGCCCCCGTCAGTGTGGCAAGACAACCCTGGTGCGTTTGTTCTCTGAAGAACGAGGCGCAACTTTCTTCGACCTGGAATCCTACCCTGACCAACGCCGGTTGGAGAATCCAGAATTGGTTTTGGGATCACTCGAAGGCTTAGTGATATTGGATGAGATCCAAATCATGCCAGGTTTATTTCAGGTTTTGCGCGTCCTCGTAGACCGCCCAGAAAATAAAGCCCGTTTTCTCATCCTCGGCAGCGCCTCACCGACCATCATCAAGACCGCCTCAGAAAGCCTGTCTGGCAGAGTCGAATTCATCGAGTTGAACGGTTTCGATCTTTCCGAGACGGGCGAAGATGCCTGGGAGACCCTCTGGCTGCGAGGCGGTTTTCCACGCGCTTACCTGGCTGAAACCGGGGGTGACAGCCTGGCCTGGCGTGAAGGTTTTATGCGCACTTTTCTGGAACGCGACATCCCCCAACTGGGGATCAATATCCCCGCCATCGCTATGCGCCGGTTCTGGACTATGTTGGCCCACTATCATGGACAGACCTGGAACGCCTCGGAACTGGCGCGCTCGATGGGATTATCGGACAAGACCGTGCGATCTTATCTCGATATTCTCAGCGGGACATTCATGGTGCGCCAGTTACAGCCCTGGTTCGAAAACCTGGGCAGACGGCAGGTTAAATCTCCCAAAATCTATCTGCGGGATAGCGGCCTTTTGCACAGCCTGCTGGATATCCCCGACCGGCACACCCTGTTGGGGCATCCGAAGATCGGCGCTTCCTGGGAAGGTTACGTGATCGAACAGGTACTGCAAACCGTTCGGCCCTCCCAGGCTTATTTTTGGGCCACTCACAGCGGAGCAGAAATCGACCTGGTATTCCCCCATCATGGGAAGAAATATGGAGTGGAAGTCAAGTTCAACGAAGCCCCCAAGATCACAGCTTCCATGAGAACTGCCCTCTCGGATTTAGCTCTGGAACACCTGTGGGTCATCTACCCTGGCCAGCATATCTATCCGGTCGATGAGCGTATCAGCGTCTGGCCTTCGAAAGAAATTACTCGATTACCTGTTGCGTCTGTTTGACCAAAGGATAGCACATGAACTTCAAAAAAGAATTAGCAACCGAAATTCAAAACGCCCGGCAGGATGGTATCGATGCCTCGGAGATTTGGGATTTATTCGAAAACGCCACACCCGAACAACAGGCGATGATCTTTGTTCACACCCTGGAAGCTGGCCTGCTCGATGATGAATATGCCTTCGAATTTCTGACCACCATTCGCGGAGATATCGACCCAGTCACACCAGAAGGATGGGCGTACTACACCGACCTTTTGGATCGACTGCGGGAAGAGGATCCCAAACTTTTTCAAGATTCAAGCCATCATTATCATCGTGATCTGATCAGTTTTGCGATCATCGAAGGTCGTTGGGAAGAATTATCTGCCTTGCTGACCCCTTACCTTTTAGGAGAACACCTTGATCTATTCACAATGATCATCGCCCAATTGAAGTATCATGGTCAGGTCAGGACATTGGTTGATGCTATGACAACCGCCTGGCCAAAACTCAAGGATTCGACCAAATACGTCGCTTGGGCCAGCGAGGAGTTTGCGGGCACGTTAATGGAATTGATGCTGGTCGACTACCTGCAAACAACAGCTGAGCACCGTCCCAATGATCCCAAATTCCTGGAGGCCACCGCCTTCCTGCTCCCTTGGAAAGAAGGCTGGTTGGACTGGTTCGTTCCAACGGTCACACAGACTAAGTCCACCGATTGGTGCCGCGCGGATTTTTCTGAGGATGCAGGTTCTGAACCGTGGCGGCACAAGTTTTCTACGATGCAGGTAGAATTCATTGCTGCCCAGTGGCGGGCCGGTGTGCCGCTGACACGCGGTTTGCTGGCATGGGATAAATGGAGTGAACTCTTTCATGCTCAGTTTGAAGCCGTTATTAAATCCCAAAAACGTCATAAGCGTGGACAAAAGGCGAAAGTTATATCGTTGTCTCGATATTTTATTCCCCAGGCAAGAAAATTGGATAAAATTTTAGGGGAATCATTCTCCCTTTTGGGAGGGGAACCCTATGAAGTAGCCGCAGCCCTGGAACTCATCCCTGCCTATTTAGATTTTCTCGAAGGTTTTGGACTGATCCAACCCAGTGAAAAGCAGCAGGCCATCCAACAGATCAGACCCCTGGTTGAGCAGATACCCAGGATATTGGAATACTACAACACCGACCCGGTAGCAATCAAAAACATGTTGGCAGCCTGGATAGGATGAAAACAAAATCTTGATCAGGTCAAACCCCTGGCTCCGAAGGGGGATTATCCCCGAATCTTGAAATACCACTGCGAAACACCACCCCAATACCCAGACTATGATGAAGAGACCGGCGGATTGAATTGGGTGTGTTTCATTTCATTTGAGATCACCAGACCTGCCAGGTTTTAGGAGAGGTTTTTTGAACGCTCGTGTCTCCTGGAAGCCTTGCTCTCCACTTTTACCAACCACCAGCGAAAACCTGGCAGGTCTTTCAAATCGTTTGAAATATACCCAATTGAATTGGGATCCGCACCGACACTTGGGGGTGTAAAAGACTCAACGAGATCGGAAAACACCGTCCTCGCCCTGGGAAACCTGGTGCCTGAGAAGCAGCGCGGCATGATGAATGCGTTGTTTACGGCGGGTGATGTGGCGAAGGGGGATGATGCAGGTAATTACCGCCGACTACCGACTACCGACCGCTCCCATGCGGGCATGCCCAGCTGTGAGACAATCCGTCAATTGCTGTTCCAATTGCCCGATTCCGGTGGTCTGCTGTCTGCGGTCTTCCGTCTGCGCTCTGCCGTCAGATAATGTGCGCCTTTTACGGTATTGCGTAAATACTCTTCCCATCCCCATAATACGAGTCATACACATGCTGATAAACAACCTGGCACTTTTGCGCATAAATATCTGCATCATAAGTTTCGGGCAGTTTATCTAAAAACTCTTGGATTGCCAGTTGGACCGCTGCCCGGCTTTGTTGACGCTTGCGCCAATCGAGCACTAATCGTTCGGCCTTGAGGGTGTCAAGCAGTTTGCGAGCGACGGCTTTGACTTCTTCCAATTCTTTGCGGCCTAATTTAGGTGCCGGCCTGGTGAGCAGGTCGAAGAGCGCTAACTCTTCTTCACTGAGCTGTTCTGCTATACCACGCTGTTCTTCTTCGTTCAGGCTTTGGGCGAATGAAAGCAATTCGGCATAAACCGCATCCACATTTTTAGCCCCGGCATTGTATTCGTCTATCAATTCCTGAAATTTCTGATAGTAATTCATGCGGCTTTTGTTGAGCCGGATCATCTGGGCCAATTTACTGTTGATCTTGCCGCGCAGTTTCTCTACTTCGATGCGTTTGCGGCTTTTGGCAAATTGCGCTTCGAGTGCTTCGAAATCAATTCTGCTCAAGTCGAGATATTGACCACCGGATGCGGGTTCTCGAATAACATAACCCTTGGGGGCAATCGAATCGTCCAACAAATCTTCCACATCCCCCATAATGTCAGAAATGTCCGCTGGAGGCGTCAGGTTGCGGATTTTATCGGCAATGACCGTGATGGCTTTGCGATCCACGCCAAACTGATTGGCAGCCGGGTCAGGCAAGATGGCTTTGAATAGACGGTCAACATCCCCGGCCAGAGTGAGATAACCCCGTTTAGTATCGTCATTGACCAAAATAGCATCCACACCATCATCCAGGATGGCGACTGCTGAGAAACTGCGCGTATCTTCAGCGGCGGCTTGGATTGCGTCAAGCTCAACTCCCAGGTCAGATAAGTATTCTCTGGTTTCCTGGATAGCGGCTTCTAACTCTTCGACCAGGGCACCTTTGGTTTCCACGGGCAGGTCGCCCTTTCCGACCCCACCGCCGGAAGCGGTTCCATAAATTGCCAGGGCGCGCTGAAGGTTACCGAATACGCCGATATAATCGACAATCAAACCATTGACCTTTTCACCCCACACCCGATTGGCGCGGGCAATGGTCTGCATCAGGGTATGGTTGCGCATGGGTTTGTCGAGATAAATAGTGGAGCAACTGGGCACATCGAAACCCGTCATCCACATGGCACAGACAAAGACAATGCGGAAGGGATCATCTGGGTCTTTGAATTTGGTATCCAGGTCTTCTTCCAGCATCCGCCGGCGGTGGGGACGAATATCCAACCCCTTCTCTTCCATGATGGAGATTTCGTTCTGACCCGGGGAGACAACCACGGCCATGTCGGTCTCTTGCATAATTTCGACCGTGGCTTCCAAATCGGGGAGGTCGAATTCGTCACAATTCTCCAGTTCAGCCTGAAGATAGGCCAGGTGCATTTTCCAGTATTTGCTCACCTTATCGTACATGCTTACGGCGGTGGCTTTATCGACACAAACTACCATCGCTTTCCCATGAAATCCGCGCCCCATGAAGTGCAGAATAATATCTTCGGCGACTTTCTCCAGACGGTCGTTACGCGTGATGAGATGGTATTCACGCGAGAACTCACGTTCGAGTCTGGCTTCTTGAGCATCGTCGAGTTCGGCATCTTCCAAAAGACGCTCCATATCCTGGTTGAGATTCTCGTTGGTAAGTTGCAGTTCAGGAATGCGATTCTCGTAATACAGGGGAACGGTGGCGTTATCTTCCACCGATTGGGCGAAGTTGTAGATGCTGACATATTTGCCAAAAACATCCTTTGTGCGCTCTTCGCCAATCATCAGCGGAGTGCCGGTAAAAGCCAGGAATGCGGCGTGCGGCAGGGCGTTGCGCATGTTGAGGGCCAGGATGTCATACTGGGAGCGGTGGGCTTCATCGGTGAGCACGATGATGTCAGAACGTTCGGAGAGCATGGGGTAAGTTTCCCCTATTTCCGTGTGGAACTTCTGGATGAGGGTGAAAACATAACGGTGGTCTTCCACTTCCAGCAATTGCTTGAGATGCTCCCCGCTCTGGGCACGGACGCGCTCTTCCGGTACGGTGACCGCTCCCACACCAGCAAAGTTCTTGTAAATCTGGTCGTCTAAATCCCTGCGGTCGGTAATGATGACGAATGTCCAGTTGCCGGGTAGTTGGCGGAGTACCTTTTGGGCGAAGAAAATCATCGAGTAGGATTTGCCGCTGCCCTGTGTATGCCAGAAGACACCCAGTTTGCCCTGATTTTCGCGGAGCCGCTGAACAGCATCAAAGGCATTATTCGTGCCCAGATATTGATGGTTCTTGGCAACCAGTTTTTGCAAACCACCCTGTTTTTCTGCAAAGAGGGTGAAGTTTTCGACTATATCCAGCAGGCGCGCCGGCTGGCAGATACCCCGGATAGCCGTCTCTAATGAGACAATCCCTTCTTCGCCTTCAGCGTTGATTTTCTTCCACTCGTTGAAATGTTCCCAAGGGGCGGTGATGCTGCCCACCCGCGTGGCACTGCCATTGGAAATGATGAGTACGGCGTTGTACCAGAACAGGTAGGGAATGGTGTCTTTATAATCCCGCAGGTTCTTTTTATAGCCGTTTATCAAGTGGACGTGAGTGGTTTTCAACTCGACAAAAATCAGCGGAATGCCGTTGACGAAACCGATCAAATCAGGCCGGCGGCTGTGTAAATCCCCCGACACCCAGAACTGGGAAGCCAGGAAGTAATCGTTATTTTTGGGGTTTTTCCAGTCGATGAGATAGACGGTCTCGAAAGATTCGTTCCCTTCGGTATCCCGAAAGGTTACTTTGACCCCCTCCTTGAGCAGTTGGTAGACTTCGCGGTTGGCGTGCGCCATGCTAATCAGTGAGCGGTCACGGGTGAGTTCTTCGATGGCTAGTTGCAGGGCTTCCGAGGGCAGACCAGGGTTCAGGCATTCGAGTGCCGGTTGCAGGCGCGAGAGCAAAACCACTTCGCTGGGTGCTTCGCGGCCCAGGCTGCCCTGGGGGCCGAAGATTTCATGGTAGCAATCCGCGGTTTGCCAGCCTAATTCCGCGAATAGAGCGATTGCAGGTTGCTCGACGAGGGAGTCTTCGGAGTAATTTGGTTTCATTTTTGATATCGCCCCTTGCAGAAAAAAATCAAGCAAACATAAGAGATGAAGTTTGTAACCAGTTTTGTTCCACCAATCTCGACCAGGCTCTCTTGATTTGAACAGGAGAGAATTTTTGTTGTTTTCGCCGACTCCAGTTTTGAGTTCGGGCAATCACTGTTTCGGGGTTGTTGATACTCTCAGGATTCTCGATCATCACCCAATGAACGGTGGCGAGCAGTTCCATACCATACGGTGTTTCGAAACCTTCGATGAGTCTGGCAACCCGTTCCAAATATCCATTGGCTTCCGGCTCTTCCGCTAAGAAATCGTATGCTTCTTGAACCGCCTCGGGGATAAGATGAATTTCTGCCCGTTGACTGCGGTCCCCATAACCACGAATGAAATGCCCCTCCATGCGTTGCAAAACATGATGAATGGTTTCAGAATAGGGGCCATATTTATGTTTCTGAAAATCGAGTTTCAGATCCAGACCCGTTTCTTGGAGAAAATAAGCCAGCTTTTGGATTTCTAACATAGACAGTCGATAACCCTGGGTACGATAAAGTTCAATCAGGCGGATGAATAATGCTCTGCCGATTGTCATGCGCGGTTTCTTTGTGGCAACCAGCATTGTAGATACCGCTGGGGCACCATGGGGTTCGTAAATCAATACTTCTACATCCGGCATTTCTTTGAAAGTGTTTTCAATCAACGGGCGAACATCTCCCCAATCTAACCCGCCGCTACCGGCCCCCAGGGGCGGAATGGCAATGGATTGAATCCCCAATGCCTGAACATCTTCAACCAGGGCAGCCAATCCCGATTCTATATCTTCTAAACGGGATGGATTGCGCCAATGGCGCTTGGTTGGGAAATTGATGATGTACCTGGGGTTGAGCATTTGCCCGGTTGGGATAATGAACATCTGTCCGGGCTGCACATCTCCAGCATCGCAAGCTTTTTTGTATAGACGATAATTTTCAGGATAAGCCTGTTTGAATTGCAAAGCAATCCCCTTGCCCATCACACCAACACAATTAACAGTGTTGACGAGTGCTTCGACATCTGTGGTTAGAAGATTACCTGTAGTGAACTTGATCATCTTTCTTCTCAGGGGTGTGTCTGACTACTGTTAATAATACCATCTTCTTTGGACAGTTACGGGCGGCTGGTGGGGCTGATTTTCGAGTTGCCTGCATACCCAATCACGCGCTTTTGCATGAATAACGCCAATTTCTACGATTAATTCCCAGGGACAAAACCGGTACACCAGAAACTCGGCCTGACGACGACGTTTGCGATCATTGTCTTCAATTGTGTCATACCAATAACGAACCTCCATAATCTCCCAATCCACCCGGTTCAATTCGTCTAATTGATTGAAGAATTCTGTGAACACCATGATACCATGCCCATCGGTAAACACGAACTCAAAGCCAGCTTCTTGAACACTTTGAGCATGTGTAACCAGGTGGATAATCGGGCGCTGGTTTTCAATCCCTGCCACATTACCCCGGTTGATGGAGTACAACATCGGAGAGCGTGGTGCAAAGTAGAAGGGAATATAATCGTGCAGGTTGCCTCCGGGCGGTAAAGGAACAGGGGTGGATGCCCGGCGATCTTGGATATTTTGATAGGCGATGCTTTCATATTTCGCCCCCAGCTGGTCGAGTTGATTGCAAGCCAACAGGCCGCCATTCTCGATGATGGATGGCAGATTTCGGGCATGGGTGATATGGTAGATAGGTGTGGGAACCGGAAACATGACTATCTTTCAACTACCTCCACCCCGCTGATCAGATGGGGCAGCAGCAGGCCGGCGTTTTCTTTATTGGCACTCATCAATGACATCTTTCAATAGCAATCTACAGTTCGTCAAAACCTTGCCGAATTACATCGGCTATCATCTTTCTGCGCTCGACCAGAAACTCATTGTAGTCCATATTTTCCCATCCAACTGGTAGAGCATGCCAATAATACAGCTTTCCCAATTCATCTTCTTTTTCCACATACCGCTCAAGATATTCAGGAAAATAAGAGGAAGGCGGGTCATCACGAATATCGATATTATCTTTCCATTCGACAAGGGCAAAGTTTGCGACTTGGTTTATATCGCGAGTTTGGTCAATACCAATTCGTTTCAGATATGCCCGCGGAAAGAGATGATGTCGCTCCATCGCTGATTTTGTGCCATGTGTGGATGGGTCTAGCAAATCACGCACATCCATATTCGAGAATAAAACCTTTGCATTGAGCAAGTTCAATGCAGCATAGTAAGCAAACAGCGGAGGGGTCCGTGCAGACGATGTTTCCAATCCATTGGGTAACGTAATTTTCCAATAGTCTTCAGTAAACTCATCATTAACGATATGGTCGAGAACATCGACATATTCTTCTGCGGTTGTGAGACTTCGCAAACGCGCCAAATCTTGCTCCATTACCGATTCAAAAGAACCGGAATAACGGCTGGTTAGCGCAACCAAAAAGAACCAACGGGCTATGATTTTCCGCAATGTAAAATGGTCAACCTGAAAATCATATTTCCCAATCAGGAAAAACACGTAAGAGTAAAGTAGCGCGTTCATGGAGCTAATCATTTGTCCCCCGGTGTAACCAGCACTACGCAGAGCTAACAGGAAGTCGTGCCAATTCTGGATGTTCAGCATGCACGCTTGGGATCCCTTCAATACAGCAAACTGTTTCTCTCTCATCTCATCTGAGAATTGCTCAGTTTCTAAATCTTTACCTCGCAGAATACTGTAAACATGTCGTAGTCTTGCACGCCGAAAGCCATAACCCACACTGACGCGTAATAGCTGGTCAGGGTCTGGATGAATATAGTGGTTATATGGAGATGGTTGGCCATCGGACGGAATCCGGGACCCTCGGCAGAATTCTTCCAAATCACTACGGCCTTCATCCCAAAAGACAGACATCAAGGTCAAAATAAAATCGGCCTGATTTAGCGGAGTCCCTTTGCTGTTGATGCGAACGAATACATCGGCGACATTTTCCTCATCAACTGTGGAAGAAAGCTCCAGTGCTGTAAAAGGATAGGTTTGCAAATCATAAAGCCGATCGATTGCCTCAGAAAGCATGTCTTCTTCATCTTCACTTACTTCGCGGGATTCGGCCAACCGGATGAAAAAATCTTTCACAAAACGATTTCGTGATTTTTCTCCTGACCAAAGTTCGCTAATATCTGGGATGAATTCGGGATCACGCCAGGTGGTGGCATCTGTGACTTCAAAAGTTTGGTCTTTAGGACGAAAAGCGATATAGACACGCTCTTTTTTATAATTGGACCGCAAAACCTGAATCCCTTTGATGACCGCATACAGGGATGTCAAACGCTGTTGA
>JBDRGC010000283.1:0-17043 GCA_043818215.1 Chloroflexota bacterium
ACGATGATATTTCTGAAAATGCTTCTCCTGGCTCAACCCCATGATGCGTAAGATGGCCGTTACCGTGCGCTTTCCTGGAGCTAGAATCGCTCCCACTATCATCGGCAGGGCTAATTGCCAAACGCGTTTTGAAAAGACAGGTCGAAAATGTGTGAAGAGTATCGTATATTCGTTAGGCAGGATGAGCATCTGGACACCTCTCTTGGTGGGATTTGTCCTAGCTTACCCTGTTTTTTGTTAATGTGCAAATGGACAAAGTCGAGTTTATGAGAGAGCAGATTCAAAGATAGGGGAATATTCCACCGGTATGAGGCAAAAGTTAGCCATTGCCCAGGCGTTGATCAACAACCCGGAAATCCTATTCCTGGACGAGCCGACCAAGACGCTGGACCCGCGCGCCAGATACCAGATCAGGCAATTGATCCGCGACTTGAAAGAGAGGCAGGTGACTGTTCTCGTAACCTCACATCTTTTGGATGAGATGAGCGCCATTTGTGACCGTATGGCAATCATGGGCGGCGGCAAGATCCTGGCCAGCGATACACCAGCCGCGCTTGGCCGCGCTACGGATGGACGGGTGGTCATCAAAATAGCGGTCAACAGATTGAACGGGCAAACCCTGAATTCAATTCGTGATTTTGGCGGTGTGGATGACATTACATGCGAGGGAAACATCATTTTCGTTCACTTGGGTAGAGAGTGTAAAGATGTCTCAGCCGCAAAACAAAGTATTCTGAAGGAACTCTTACGTCAAGACCTGCAGATCGAGCACTTTGGCGAAGAACGGGCGCCGCTCGAAGACGTTTTTCTAAAACTAACAGAAGAGGAGGCAAAATGAACAAGGCCATCATCGTAGCAAGATACGAACTAAAACAATGGATCGGCTCGTTGAGATTTTGGGGAGTCATCGGATTCCTCGTCTTTTTGATAGTCGGGCAATTGTCGGGGTTTATGCCGGTGAGATTGCCGGGGATGAACCACAAGTTTCACCTGGTGTTGGAAATGATGAGCGGTATAGGCGTGATCATCCCAATCTTCTTGAGCTACGACACATTGTCCAAAGAAGCAGACCAGAATACGCTGCAAGCCGTCTTGACCAAGCCTATCAGCAGAGCCTCCCTGTTTCTGGGCAAATGGCTCTTTACAATTGTGTATGCGCTGATCGTCATTACTATTCCGGTTGCCATAGGCGCCATCTGGACTAGCGTTTCTTTTACAGAACTTGTCACCGGAATCGGTTTTGGCGCGCTGGGAGCGATAGCGTTTTTGAGCTGGACATTGGCAGCCTCGGGTTTGGCGCTCAAGAAAGGTTCGGGGACTGTGGCGGCGCTTACCATCATCGGGTTCGTGGGATTGTTTTCCCTCGGCATGTCATCCGAGCCCGCCATTTCAAGATTCTCCCCCACACATCTGACTTCCCTCTATGGAATGACCTTCGAGGGAATCCCCCTCCAGGCGGGCGATCTCTATTTTGGTCTTGTATATGCCGCCTGTCTCATTGTTTTCCTGTTGTCAGTCGGCGTGTGGTCTTTCAGCCGGCAGGATATCTAGGGTTGGTGAAATGATGGCTGAGACGAAAAAACCGGCAATACTCAGACTGATACTTGTCTGGTTTGCAGGCCCAATGATCCCTCTAACCTTTACCGTCGCTCTTTTTCCGCATATCGGTGTATTCTGCACGTTTTTCGGTGGAATTCTGGTCGGATTGATTACTACCAGACTCTTCGATCGTTGGTTCTACCCAGGTATCAACGGCGCCGGTTTCTCGGGGTTCATACTGCTTCTCGGCGTTCTATTGGGGCAAACCAACCTGGAAAGATTCTCTCTCACGTATGCGTTCTTCGAACCGTGGTGGCTTTCTATTACGTGGCTTCTCCTGGCCGGATTTATTGGCGGAATGGCAGGATTTGCCACATGTCAACTGTTCTCAGAGCAAATAAATAGCCTCGGCGCAAAAATTTACAACGCCAGAACTACTTTGATCAAAACTCTTCTTCGGCAGCAGTAAATCCGCGTTCCTACAATGGAATCTCACAATTCACAAAGGATGAATCCTATGGTTGAAAATGCAATCGAAGTCCGTAATCTGACCAAGAGATACAACGGCACACCGGCGGTTGACCAGCTCGGTTTTACAGTGAAAAGGGGAACTGCGTTTGGGTTCTTGGGCCCCAACGGGGCAGGCAAAACGACGACCATCAAGATGCTGGTCGGCTTGATCCGGCCAGACAGCGGCACGGCCATCGTCGCCGGTCATGACATCCTTGGGGAGCCGATGGCGGTGCGGCGCAGCATCGGGGTTGTCCAGGAAAACCAGGGATTCTATAGTCGCATGACCGCCGCCGAGACCCTCGAGTACCTTGGCCGACTGCTGGATGTCCCCAACAACAAGCGCCGAAAGCGCCTTGGCGAACTGCTGGATTGGGCCGGTCTGGCAGATAGAAGAGATAGTTATGTGGGCGCCTTCTCGCACGGAATGAAGCAGCGCCTGGCCCTGGCACAGGCCTTGCTGGCCGAGCCGGAAGTGCTGATTCTGGACGAGCCGATGATCGGTCTCGACCCCATGGGCGCCAAAGAGATACGGGATCTGATCGTCAAATTGAAACAAGATCGCACCGTGACCATTTTCATGTCCTCGCACATATTGCCGGATGTGGAGGCCGTTTGTGACGCGGTAGGCATAATCAACCACGGGAGGCTGCTGGCGCAGGACAGCGTTGATAACCTGCGCCGCGCAATCGGCGGCGGTCTGACAGTGGAGGTCATCCTGGCGCAACCGGACACACGGGTCGTGAAGGCCCTGCAAGAGATGAATTGCATCCGAGAAGTTGAGGCGGAGGGGCAGCGTCTGATCATCCGCACGACCGACAGGGAAGAAGTGCGCCCCCAAATCATTGAATCCATTATCAAGGCCCGTGGCCAGGTTCTTTCGTTTGGCAAAAAAGAAGCCAGCCTGGAAGATGTTCTTTTGCGAGTTGTGGAGGAAGGAAAATGAAACTTCTGACTGTAATACAGCGAGAACTAAAAGAGCAGGTACGTAACCGCAAACTGCTGTTTGTAGTGCTATTCATCCTCGGCGGGGCATACATGGCCCTATACACGGAGGCCGGCCCGACGAGTGAATCGGGCAGTGTGCTGGAGGCCTTCTTCGATTTGTTCCACATAGTTTCCCCGTTCATCGGCATTTTGATAGCCATGGATGCCGTCGTCGGAGAAAAGGAGTGGGGCACGCTGGAACTGGTCCTGACCAAGCCGCTCTCGCGCACAACGCTGCTGGTGGGCAAATTTGCTGCTTATGCCCTGGCAATGGTACCCCTGATCGTCGTTGAATTGATTCTGGCCTACTATTGGGCACAGGTTTCAGGGATTTCCACTTTACGCTGGCAACTGCCCATGCCGCCGTTTAGCCAATGGCTGGCCATGATTACTATTCTGTCCTTGCTATGCATGCTCTCTACATCGCCATCGCCATCTTTGTCTCGTTATACGCCCGCAGCACTGCGACCAGCGGCCTGATGAGTCTGATCGCCATCCTGCCAGGCACGCCGTTAGGAACCGAGATACTCAAGGGACTAGGCTGGACTGACTTTGGAAAACTGGCCTGGCCTTACAAGATCATCGCCAGTTTGTTCGAGGGATACCAAGTGTATGCTCTGACCAGCGCATTTGATTTCTGGATCTGCGCATTTTCGCTGTTATTATTGGCGGTCGTTCTATTGCTCGTTGCTGGACAGTGCTTCGAAAAGCAGGATATAGCCTTCAGATAAAGGAGGCAAGTCTACGAGTTGGCGCGGCGGTTGGAGGAAACGGGCGTCACGGCGAACGCGCTCCATCCGGGAATAGTCGCCACCAATTTTGGAATGAGCGGGGGAGGGATAATGCCCCTGTTCAATCGCCTGATGAGCGTTGCCATGCTCCGCCCGGAACAGGGCGCGCAGACTGGCATTTATCTGGCTGCTCCCATTAACTTTTCCGTTGGGATTTTGTCCACAAACTTAAACCTTGACAAAAGGTTTAAGTTGCTTTAAAATAAAACCTGAAGTTGAAGTTTGTGTATTCGGAGACAGAGATATGACTGAAGAAAGACAATACTCGATTGGTGAAACCGTGACGCAATTACAGGGGGAATTTCCCGACCTCACCCTCAGCAGCCTGCGCTTCCTGGAAAAAGAAGGCCTGCTTCAACCCCAGCGTACTCAGGGAGGTCATCGGCTCTACAGCGACGAGGACATCGCCCGCCTCCGCCTGATCAAACGCCTGCAATCCCAACGCTATTACCCACTGGAAACCATCCGCCACATGCTGGGCAAACTGAAGCAGGCAAAAAACACCGAGGCGGGGATGGCTTTCCTCGAATCGCTGTACACTCCCCTCAGTTACGATCCCGATTTCAAGCCCCTCAGCCGCGAGGGACTGTCCGAGCGCACCAGTCTCTCCCCCGCCGACATCCTCCGCCTGGAGGAGATGGGTCTGCTCTTCCCTTACGCCAATGGGAATGGACTTCGTTACGACGAGGATGATCTGAAAATGGCAGAACTGGTCGCGCGGGAATTGAAACTGAGCGCCGTTGTGGATGATTTCGCGCCCCTGGGGGCGGCCATGCGAGCGCTCGTGCAGGAGGAATTCAACCTGTTCCGAAAGCTGGCCGGCAATGACAATCCCCCAATCGAGCGCGCCCAACAACTCAGGGAAACGGCTGACCTGGTTCACGCACTGTTGCGGGCGAAACTCTACCGCAAGATGATTCAAAACAAGGGCAAAAAACAATGATGAAATTTCGTCGCGTTATCTACGGCACGCGCGGTCTCTATCTCCTCGTCGCTCAAACAATTATCCTGTGGCTCAAGCAGCGTGCCGGGTCGGATGTGTCGTTTCTGATCTACCTGCTCTTGCTGGCAATCGTCATCGCCGCGCAAATCTTTCGCACCTGGGCGGCCGGCTTCGTAGGGACGACTGCCCGCCAGCGCGAGACCCACGCCGAGGTTTTGCTGACCGCCGGTCCCTATGCTCACGTGCGCAACCCGATGTATTTGGGAAACCTGATCATCACGACAGCCATGGCGGCGATGTCTGGCCTGTGGTACGCCCTGCCCATCGCCTGGGCGGCTTACGCCTTCGTCTACGGCAACGTAATTCCTTATGAGGAAACCTATCTGCGGGGGCTATTCGGCGAGGAATACGAAAAATATTTTCGGGCTGTGCCGCGCTTGTTACCCACCCCGCGCGGCTACCCCATGAAGCAGGGTGTCTTCCAATGGCGGGAAGGATTGGCAAATGAAACTGCCGCCTGGGTGGTTCTGCCATTCTTCTGTTACTTTTTCTGGCGACTATAGCAAGGAACAAGAATGAAAAACAAGACCGTTCATTGGTCCGTCATTTTCTACCTGCTCATCATGGGTCTGGTCTACGTTCCGACCATTGGCCTGTGGGGAAACATTGCGGGTCTGCGCGCCCTGCATGTTGACCTCCCGCCATCGGCCGGTGATGCGGCATTTCAAATCAAGGCTTTGGCGAACTTCCTGGCCGGGGTAATCTTGCTCGCCGGTTGCGCCGGATTGCTCAGGCGGCAGGATTGGGGAAGACCTGTCACCGTGATTGGCCTGTTTTGTCAGATGGGCATCTACGTTGCAGAGATCGTGATCTTTCGCTACCTGAACACGCTGGGCACAGCCGCGGTGGTCATCCCGCTCGATGCAGTCATTATCTACAACCTCTTTCATGGAAAGGAAAAAATAGAATGTCAACAACTGACGAAAAATATTTGATCACTGGCGCGACGGGTTTTATCGGCTCACACCTGGCGAAAGACCTGATCGAAAAAGGGAAGAGCATCAAATGTCTCGTCCGTCGGTCAAGCCCCGAGGCGGCCATCCAATTCTTGAACGGCCTGGGGACCGAATTGGTCTACGGCGACCTGACCGATGAAAAGTCGCTTGGGGAGGCGGTGAAAGGCGTGGGTATCGTCTTTCACCTGGGCGGCGGCGGGAGAATAGACACGCCGGAAGACATTTGCCACAAAATCAACGTGGATGGCACTCGCAACCTGTTGGAGGCCTGCCTGCGAGAGGGCGGCGTCGAAAGGTTCATCCACGTCAGCACGTGCGGCGTGATGGGCAACATCCAGAACCAGCCCGCCGATGAGACCTATCCCTACCAACCCGAGAGCATGGCCTATTCCCGAGCGAAGACCGAGGCGGAAAAGGTGGCCCTATCATTCAAGGATCGCCTCCCCGTGACGGTGATCCGCTTCCCTATGGTTTATGGTTCACCCCTGATTGACGGCGATCTCTCCCAAATCGAGGGCGTCACCCCCATGTCCATGATCTTCTCCGCCGTCCAAAAGGGCCAGTGGATTTACTTCGGGGATGGGATGACACTGACTCACGGCATCCACGTGGATGACATCGTGCACGGGGTAGAGCTTGCCGCCGAAAATGGGAAGACCGGCGAGGTGTACATCCTGGCCGACGAGAAAGCCGTGCCGATGAAAACGCTCGTCGAAATCTCCGCCAGGGCGTTGAATGTCCCGGCTCCCAAGCGTCACATTCCCCTGCCGATGGCGATGGCGTTGGCGCTGCTGATGGAATCGGCCGCCAGGCTCACGCGCCGCAAACCCATGCTCACCCGCGAATTGGTGCAGGGGTTTGCCGCCACACGCGCCTTCGATACCGGCAAGGCCAGGCGCGAGCTGGGCTTCCAGCCGACCATCAGTTTGGAAACAGGCATACAGGAGACCGTGAAATATTATCAGGCAAAAGGACTCATCTAGGAGTACGCGCATGGCAGACGCAGATAAATCCATGAACGGCAAGATTTGCCTGGTCACCGGTGCCACCTCAGGCATCGGCGAAGTGACCGCGCGGGCGCTGGCGCAGATGGGCGCGACGGTGATCGCGGTGGGGCGTGACCCGCAGCGCGGCGCGGCGACCCTCGACCGGATCAAAAAGGCGGCTCCCAACGCCCAGGTCGAATTCATGCTGGCGGATCTATCGTCGCAGGCGCAGGTTCGCCAACTGGCTCAGAAATTCAAACGCAAGTATTCGCGCCTGGATGTATTGGTGAACAATGCCGGTGCCTGGATTACTACGCGCCAGCGGAGCGTGGACGGAATCGAGATGACTTTCGCTCTCAACCACCTGGGTTACTTTTTGCTGGCAAACCTGCTGCTTGATACACTCAAAACAAGCGCCCCTGCGCGCATTATCAATGTTTCGTCTTATGGCCACGAAGCGGGGCGTATGAATTTTGAAGACCTGCAATTCCGGCAGAGGTATAACGGCATGCAAGCCTACCGGCAGTCCAAGCTCGCGAATATACTGTTCACTTACGAGCTGGCACGACGGTTGGCAGGGACAGGTGTCACAGTTAACGTCCTTAATCCGGGCTTGGTGGCGACCAATTTTGGCTTGAATAACTTTGGTCTTAACGACGGATGGTTGAAGAGCCTGTTGAGGCGAGCATACGCTCTGGTGGCGATCAGCCCGGAACAGGGAGCGCAGACGGCCATTTATTTGTCGGCTTCGCCGGAGGTGGAAGGCGTGACTGGCAAGTATTTCGTGAAGGAAAAGGCAGTTCCATCGTCCCCGGAGTCTTATGACAAAGAGGCTGTTCTCCAATTGTGGCAAGTTAGCGCGGAATTGACCGGACTGTCACTATCCAACTAGTTTTGGCTGCTTTCCTGAATCCTTAATCTATAGGCGACAATTTTCCTGGAACAATAATTCTACATTGGTACTCTGGGAGCTTAATCGATTAAAAAAACCTTGGCGCGCCAAGGTGATGGGATGACAGCCTGTTTAGGCGGCAGTTCAACTGCCGCCCAAACCGTACTTGTTATCCCAGCACTTTGGCGCGCTAACATAATTTTCATCATTGACCCTCCATATTCACCTTGACGTTAGTTGCTAAACCAAAAGGCAAATAATGTCGGGCGGCCGAAGCAACCCATTGTTGATGTAACACCAGGTGGGCTGCCAGAAAAACCAGGCAGGCAATACCGGCGGCAACATGGAAGCGGGCGAATATTTTTACTGTCTCGGCGGGTAGTCCGGTAGATAGCAGCCATGCCAGCAAGCCGAATATATTGGTGGCGATAAATGAAATCCAGGTCAAGCGGTCTACCACGCGATTAGCCCGCACCGATCTTTTCATCGTTCCAAGTGACCGGCTACGTAAGGCTCTGAGCCACCGCCAATGCCAAACGATGTGAACAATCACCCCCAATAGCCCCAAGAAACCAGAGCCTACGTGAAACGCCAGCCACACGGCCCGGTCAATCCCGGCAAAGGCTGAATTATCGCCGTGGGGAATGGCCAGCCATAGGAGAAACCCGCTAACAACTGTTATCGAAAAAACGATAAACATCATCCAATCAAGCCAGAAATTGCGTTCGATTTTGCCCATTATTAATTCTCCCTTACGAGGGGTTATGCGCCAACTGAACCGGCAATGTGGCGGTTTTGCTTCCCAATGAGCCTCCAGTTTCTAATCAACATTCCCAAACTATACAGACCCATCAATAGCATTATGCTATCTTCATACACCCCAAATTGTGGTATCTGGATCATGATCGGAAAGGGGATAGCCCATAGCAACAGTAATCCCAGCGTGATGAGATACAGCCATCGATTCCTGGACGGTAACATGGTTGCCATAAAGACCAATGCCAGCGCGACCGTGGGGCAGGGAAAAGTCCCAGGGATGATCCATCGGGATGCCGGGCGTCCCAGCAAAATGCCGAACAACGGATAAGCCATCACCAATCCGAAGCCAATCATCGTTAGTGTTTGTTGCCAGCCCGCTCGCGGCATACTGAACTGATAGGTATTGGTGAAGAAATCTACGGCAAACAACACGGACAGTGACAAGAACAGGAAAGCCTGCGCATTGTGGGCCGGTAATTCCTGCCCAAGCAGTAGAAAGAAAACAATGCCAATCCAACCAAAGGCAAGTACAAAACCGCCTTTGATTACACGATTTGCAGACGTTTCATGTTGTGTGAAAAATACCGCCAGCATGGCAACTGCCAGCAGATAGAATACGATCTGGGTTGGAAATATACTCAGGCTATAGTTCTGGAGAACCGCCCACCATTCATTCGCTGATATCATGTCAAACTCCTGTGATTATTGTTAGCGCGCCAAACCGATGGGGCGGCAGTTGAACTGCCGCCCAAACCGTACTTGTTATCCCAGCACTTTGGCGCGCTAACTGATTATTTGCCAGCAACTGTGGCAAATGACAGATTTTTGGCTTGTCGAGTGCCCTGGATCAACCGGATGGCATAGGGGATAAAACCGATTGCCAAAACAATCGTGGCTACCAAACCAATCAAGTCGATATCCGGGTTGGCCATCAGGATCGAGCCGATCAACATCGGAATACTTTGCTGGCGCGGGATCTCCTTCGAGATCACCAGCCCCGTGGTTTGGAGAATAAACCCGAGCGGTAGCAGCGGCAGCAGTTGCAAAATCCATAACCAGCCCTTGTACTGGAACATCGCCTCGATACCGGGGATCAAGGCGCGGAACTGGGTTTCCGGCAACGTGTCGAACGCGCTGGGAACCAGGCACAAAGCGCCTTTATCCACTGCCAGGACCACCGCGCCAGTCACTGCCAGGATGCCGCCGACAAAACCCCACCAGGCGCCTCGCCGTTGAAGCAGGTTCATAAAATGGACAGCAATAGTGATAAGTAGTGGCACTGCAACCACCATCAGCACGTGCCCAAAATGCAAGATTTGGTTCCCTTGGAACTCGTTAATTCTTTCCTGGATGTCATGACTGATATTCAGGCTCAACAGGTTCGGATGCGCAGCAAAAGCAATGCCGGCCAAGATCGGGTAAAATATGAAGGCCAGAGCTGTGCCAATGCGTTTGGTTTGATACAGCAATTTATTTTCGTTCATTCAATTCACTCCATGAGATAAGATGCCTGCCCACAAGACAGGATAATTTTGTTGTCATCATTATCCATGCCAAACACCCTGTTGACAATCTACATTCGAGTCAAAATGTCCTGTAATGGACAAAAGAAGTGATATGTACAAAAACGAGGCGCTCCTATGACAGAACAAGGGCAGGACCGTCGCGCTCAACGCACTCGTCAGGCATTGATCCATGCCCTGATCGAGTTATTGGCTACCAGACATTACGACCAGATCACCATACAAGATATTGTTGACCAGGCCAACGTTGGAAGGGCCACTTTCTACGCTCATTACCAGAACAAGGATGATCTACTGAAAAGTGGTTTTGAGCGTGTCCTGGATATACTTGCCCGGCAGATTGTTTCAAACGAGAAAGATCAATGCTCGTTCGATACATCAATGCTGTTTCGCCACGCCCAGGGGCATTATGAACTCTACCGGACATTGATTTGGGGATCAGGTTTCGAATTGTTGACGAAGGAAGGACATGCTGCTCTAAGCAAGAAGATCGAAGATCGATTTGCCCTGCTCCTGATAGGAAGACAACCTCCCTCAATCCCGCTGCCAATTCTGTCCTGTTCTGTGGCAGGCGCTTTACTGATCCTGCTCAAGTGGTGGCTCGAAAACAAGATGCCCTACTCACCAGAACGTATGGATGAAATCTTCCAACAACTGGTCATGTCGGGTGTTAGAACGATATTGGGATTAACGGAAACTGCAGATAAATAGAATTATGGTGTTGTATTCCTATATGGCAAATAAGCAAGCAGCCCACAGCATAATAGCGGACGGCTGGAATTTTGCGCGATTTACAAGGATTTGCCCAGTCCGTGTAACTACCTCAGGCTATACCCGAATGAGCCAAAATGGAACACGGATTACGCGGATTAGACGGGTTTACACGGATTATTAGGGTTTTAATCTGTGAAAATCCGCTTGATTCGCGTCATCCGCGTTCTATTCCGACGATGGCTGAGTAGTTACCAGTCCGTGGGTTTCGATCACAAAGTCGTCAAGTTGGGTTATGTTTTGTCTCCTTTCAAATGAAATCTGCTTACAGGATAAATGAAACTCTCCCCACTCTCATCGGCGAGGTGGGGGGATTTGGGACTGGTCGTTTGAATAGAATCGAATCTGGTCAGGTAGGTACTCAAGACAAGAAGTATTTCCCCTTCCATACCAACTTGACTATTACCGCCTTCAATGTGGTAGTAGTTAAGATCACAGTATATGGGTGTCTATTCTGAATGTAGCACGCTGAATCAAAATGTTCTATGGATGGCTAATGATTGATGGGTGTTCGTAGAAGGTCATTACATCTCCGGTGTCGTTCGCGAGACTCGTTGGCGATAACCTGAAAAGGCGGGTGAGAACTAGAAGATCGCCTGCAGATCCACCAGTATTTAAAGCCACCATAATCGCGATTAATAAAACCCGGCTTTCTGGAACCAGCAGCATGAGCAGCATCCCCACAGCGCCTATGATTACCAGCGGACCTAACGCAACGATCACAAATTGGCGGGTGGGAATGTACCAATCCGGTGCACCGGCGTACGCATAGAACAGGCGGAAGGCAAAGACAGGCCTGCTGCGGGTGAACACCCAGAAGAAAAACCCGTGGATTAATTCATGGATAGTGAAGAGCATAACCACCAGCCCCATAAGGACTGCCATCCCACCTGCTGTTATGGTACCCGAGGTATTCATTAAGTTTGGGCGCACCAAAGTTGCGAAACTTGACAGCAAGAAAAAGCTGGGGATGCCGACGAAAAACGCAACGATGTTCAGGGTAATGGCCAATCGTTTATTGTTTTTCAGGTCAATCTCACCGGATTGGGCATACCCCTCCGGTAAAGTCTTTGTTGAAGTATTCATTTTTGGTTCTCCCGTTGAAAGTTTTTGATTACAGTCGCATTTAATGGTTCAGAAGCGATTTGTCGCCTATCCCAGGATTGGTTTGATATTCTTGAGCAACACTGCCGCCATTCCAATATTCACCAGTGTAATGGTCGGAAAAATGACCAACTCCATCGGGCTGGCGGCTACGCCAGCCCGCACCATGTTGAAGCCCATCATGCTGACAGCCATGCCCAAGGTCAGGAATTTCATTACTGAAATGGAAGCCAACAGATAGCCCCAGGCGGTACCGCGCAGTAAAAGAATGCCGGACAGGATGCAGAGCGGGACAATAACCCCCAAATCCATGGCCTGGATGAATAAACTGGTGACGTTCTCAAGTGGCGGAGTCTGACCAGTGAGTAGTGGCGGGACAATTCGTCCCAGCCAGGCCATTAACAGAAACGCGCCGGAAAAGAAAAACAGGGCGGCGAATCCGCGGCGCGGCAATCGCTCGGAGAAATGCGCGGGGAGCGTTTTCAACTCAAAGGACATCATGCTCAAGATAAAGGCGAACAGGCTGAGGCTGAATAGCGCCACGTAAACCAGAAAGAGTTTGTTATAAGCCGCGCCAAAGCACATCGTAATGTACGTGTATAAAATAAAGGCCAGTGTGCCGGTCAGCATCAACCGTCCGCGCAGGGAGCCGCGCAACGTCAGCCAGAAGGAAACTGCCAGTAACGGCAAGCCAATCACCAGCGTGACCAGATCGTTGGCCTGCATCTGGGCGGCGGAACTGACCGTATCCCAATGGTACAGGCCGCGCGCGTTGATCATCACCTCTTCACCGCGGAAGTTGGTCAGCGGGTAGGGTTGGCCGTCCCCCGGCCACAGTCCCGCGCCAACGGCAATCAGTGTTAAGACGCCAATCAGTGGAATAAGCCAGTTAAGTGCATGTTGGTTTTTCATCGTTTTTCTCCTATGCCAGAATTGTTTGCGCCCAATTGCGGATGTTGTCCCAATCGCGACGGTCTCCCTCCTGGGCTTTGACCATCCCGGAGATTAAACGATCCAGAAAAGACAGGCGCGAAAAATCCATTTTACCAGCGAAATAGACTTCATCAGCCTTCTGGAGTAATGGGCGGACGGTGTTGAGGTAGGCCAGGCGATTGGTGCGGCTTTGCTCGTCATCGCCGATGTTGAGCATGTGAACGGTGAACAGGGCTACGGGCATACGATTGAGCGCCTGCTGGTTGGCTTTGACAAACTCCACCGCTTCGGGCAGCCACTGTCCCATGCGGATGGCGCTGCCCATAACGACTGCCTGACAGCCATCCAGGCGCGGCTGGTCTTTGACGGGTTTGACATCCACTACAAAGCCGCGCGCGCTGAGGGTTTCACCAATAGCGGCGGCCACTTCGACAGTGGAACCGGCGCGGGTGGCATAAGTGACAAGAATACGTTTGTTCATGGGGTTTTCCTTTCCATAAATCAGTTCAGGCGTTTCGATTTCGGGGCTGTAGGTGGCCGCGCAGCCAAGACCAGAGCAGGTCAGCGCGGTTGCGCCAAGTCTGACCCCCGCCAATTTGAGAAAATCTCGCCGGGATAGCGTGTTCTTATACATGGAAACCTCTTTTTGTTCCTTCGGTAATCGTCCGCAGGGTCTGTAATAGACTCTCGGCGGGATCTCCCTTGCTGACGAAGGCGTCCACCCTGGCCGCCAGGGCCGCCTGGCGCGCCTCCGGCCGCCCGCTGAGGGCGATCACTTGCAGGCGCGGGCAGCGCGCTCGCAAATCGGACAACAGGCGCGGCGCTGACGCGAAGCGTGTCGAATGGTCGGCAGCCTGCAAGCCGGGCAGTTCCCAGTCCAGCAGCGCCACGTCGGGCCGGGCCGCCTCCGCCTGGGCTAACAAATCCTCGGCTTTGGCGACTTCGCCGACCACCGCCATCCTCTCCTCTTGTTCCAGCAGCAACCGCAGCGCGGAGCGTATTTTCGATTGGTCATCCACTAATAAGATTCGCATACCTGTCACCTTGTTGTTCTGCGCGGCTCGACATTGATTGCCTGCGCACGATTTCAGTCTGCTCTTATGATAAAAACAAATCCCCCCAGGCGCATCAGGCATCTGGGGAGATTTTCGACTGGTCAAGGGGGTGGGATTTGAACCTGGTCAGGTGGGCAGGTTAAGAAATAACTTTTGGATCAGTCTCGCTTCATCTACTGAGAGCGGCGCTCAACTGAAGGACTCGCTTGGAAGGATATTTTCACTCCGCTTTCCAGGCGACTCAGATGTCAGGCTTTCACTGAATGTCCTCAACCCTGGCTGAAAAGCAAACCATAGCGCCACCAGAATGACCAGCGCTCCGGCGGATGTGAATAATAGGGTTAAATTCCATTTGCTGACCACGCCGGAAATCGCCTGGGAGACGGGCACCAACCCGGTACTGGAAAACATCAACAGGCTCATCATCCGTCCGAGCATCTCTTTGGGCGTACGCGTTTGCATCCAGGTGAAAAGGATGATGGCGATATAGCCATTCCCCAGGCCAAGCAATAGCAACAAACTGAAATCCACCCAGGTTGACGGGATAAAACCCAGCGACCCGATGACTGCTCCAAAGGCTGCAATCAACAGGATCATGATCATTCTCATCGCAATCCCACTCGGGCGAGGCAGAGACCCAGCGATCACAGGCCATCGACTTGGGCCTAATCGATTCGGAGACCTGGCATTTGCTGGGATACACAGCCTGGAAATTGGATGATTTGGAAAACGCCGAGTACGCCTATCGCCAGTCTTTGAACTCGCCAATCCAGGTTTCAGGGCGGCGTCCCTGGTATCTTTATCGGATGGCCTCCCTGTTGGCGCTCACCGATCGTCCCGAGGAAGCCCTGATATTTCAGGAAGAGGCTGCCCGCCTGAACCAATACTATCTCTATCAGGATTTCCTTGCCGTGCTTTATGCTCAAGTTGGCGAATACGAGAAGGCTCAGTTGGCTTGTGAAATAGCTAAAACGCTTGCAGGGCAGGCCGAGATCGAACTTCGATGTAGTTTAGTTATCAAAAAATAGTAACTACTCAGCCAGCCCCCCTGCCCCCCCAATTTTGGGGGGAACCCCATACTCAGCCCAATTTTGGAGAGAACCCGTGTTGCTCCCCCCAGGATTGGGGGGCAGGGGGGGCGATTCGGGCGTTGTTTAGCCAGATTCCTTGTCTACCTGAGTAGTCACAATAAACAAAGGTGAATGGTAAGAATCGTTGCGGTATTCCCCTATGATATCGTAGTTCACCAAACTGAGCAGGGGGTATTTGAGCAGGTGGTGGTTAGATACTAAGTGATGGCCAAATCACAAAATGCTCTAGCTGCCATCCTTCGCGGAGCATCCCTGTGGGACGGCAGCGGGGACGCCGCTGGGAGCATCTTAGAAATACCACGTCACTTACTTTTTTACCACCACCTTTGAGCATACCAATTCGAACACTCATCATTTTAATGATTTCTACGCACTAGCAGTTTGTCGGAGAAGTCGAATGGTGCGATCAGGCTATAGGGAGATGACCTGATGAATTATGATACACTTTCCGTACATCAACGAGACAAAAATAGGAGTTTATCATATGGCTACTCGCAAATTCATCAACGTAAATTACGAACAAGCTCTTGAACAGACAGTAACGCTTAAGGAATGTTTACCAGCAGAGCATCTAGCGCATTTCGTGATAGCAGTGATTGCACAATTGGACTTGAGTAGTATTTACCAGCAATACGGCGAATTGGGGAGGCCGCCATACGCGCCAGAAGTGCTGTTGGGCTTGCTGTTCTACGGCTATGCAACAGGGGTATTCAGTTCTCGGAAGCTGGAGAAAGCGACCTATGAGTCGATCCCATTCCGTTACATAGCAGGTGGATTGCATCCAGACCACGATACTATAGCCGACTTTCGGAAGACCTTTCTACCTGAAATTCAGGACTTGTTCATTCAGATACTGGTGTTGGCGCACACCATGGGGGTCTGCAAATTGGGGAATATCAGCCTGGATGGGTCAAAGGTGCATGCAGATGCATCCAAGAGTAAAGCGGTGAGCTACAAACGGTTGCTTGAACTGGAAGCCCAACTGCGCCAGGAAGTAGAAGAACTGCTGAACTTGGGTGAGCAAGCCGACCAAATCGAGTTGCCTAAAGGGTTCAGCGTTGAAGATGAAATCGCCTTTCGGAAAACCCGGCTGACGAACTTGGCCGAAGCCAAGTCGGTGTTGGAGGCCCGAGACCAAGAGCGTTATGAGGCCGAAAAGGCTGAATACGAGGCAAAAATGAAAGTTCGGGAGGAAAAGGCCCAACAAACAGGGCAGAAACCCCGTAGACCGGCCCCTCAACCGCCTGTCCCTGGGGCACGGGATAAAGACCAGTACAATTTCACAGATCCAGATTCTCGGATCATGAAAAACAGCAACAATAGCGGCTTTGACCAACATTACAACGTGCAAATAGCCGTTGAGCAGGAAAGCTTGTTGATTGTTGCCAACACCCTTTCCAATCACCCCAACGATTATGGCGAATTGGAGCCAACCTTGGACGCTATCCCCGACGCGTTAGGCACACCCGAGGCTGTGGCAGCAGACAATGGCTATTTCAGTGAGAATAATATCCAGTCTTGTGAAGATCGTGATATAGACCCATTCATCGCTACTGGCCGCGAACCGCATTACTGGAACTGGAAAACCTTCTTTGCCGAGTTGCCCGATTTACCCCTGGAAGAAGCCAGCCCGACTGTCAAAATGGCCTACAAACTGCAAACCGAAGTCGGACAGGCCATCTACCGCGTACGAAAGTCCACCGTAGAGCCGATGATTGGCATTATCAAGGAAATCCTGGGCTTTCGCCAATTCTCGTTGCGAGGCTTGATTGCTGCGGCAGGCGAATGGTGTCTGGTCTGTCTGGCATTCAACCTGAAACGCTTGCATGTTTTGGTGAATGCTTGCTAATCCAGGGATTGTCTTCACGCGCCTGGAACACACTGTTTCTGGGCTGTTTGTCCTATATTAGCCTCGTCACAGCCTGTTTGAGACCATCAGATGGGCCATCAGCCGCTTTTTTTCGGCAACAGCCACCCCTTTGGCGGATGTTTGCCGACTTCTCCGACAGACTGCTAGGGCAGTATTTTGCTTAGATAGTCGCTTCTTTTGTGTTGGGCCTTGTTTTTCTGGCTCTATCTAAGCAATTTCTAATTCACCCTTGACACTGTAAATCATTGGTAGCTGGATTTTGATTTTTACTGC
>JBDRGC010000284.1:0-12666 GCA_043818215.1 Chloroflexota bacterium
CCATGGTTTAGCTCCTTTTATACTTGTCGCAGTTAAGCGTAGGCTTCAGCTTCAATGGAATCAGGGCCAGCCTTGCCATATTTTAGGGCCAGTTTAACGCCAATCACCATCAGCACGCTATAAAGCACGGTCAGGCTGATCAGCGAGAACCAGATATTCCCGGCGCTCACATTAGGTGAAGTAGCATCTTCGATTTTTTGCAGGCCGTACACGATCCAAGGCCAACGACCAGTTTCTGCCATGATCCAGCCAAAGGTAATAGCCAGGGTGGGCATCAATCCAGCGGGAATCATCGCCTTCAAAAACCAGGGGTATTTCTCCATTTGGTTATTTTTCGACCAGAATACAGCCAGGGACGCCATCAGCATCATCAATGAGCCAAAGCCAACCATGATGCGGAATGACCAGTAGTTGAGTGCGACCGGTGGAATATAGTTGCCCGGCCCGTATTCCGCTTCGGCGGCGGCCTGCAACTCTTTGATACCTTCTACCTCGCTGGTGAAGTTGTTGTAGGACAAGAAACTGAGCACACCGGGAATTTTTAGATCGAAGGTGTTGCGCTGTCCATCCTGGTCGATTCCGGCGATCAACGAGAACGAGGCCGGTTGCTCGGTTTCCCACAGTGCCTCGGCGGCGGCCATCTTGAGGGGTTGGTGCTCGATCAAGAATTGCCCCTGATAGTGGCCGATGACGCCGACCAGCACGGAACCAATCAGGGCAAAGGACGCCGCCCATTGGAATGACTTGCGGAAGAAATCCATATTCGATTCTACGCCTTTCAGCAGGTGATAAGCGCTGAAAGCCATGACCAAAAAGCCAGCGACAGCAAGGCCAGAACTCAGCACGTGGGGGAATTGAAACCACACATTAGGGTTGCCAACCAGGGCGCCAAAATCCGTCATTTCGGCGCGGCCATTGCGGATAGCGTAGCCGACTGGATTCTGCATGAACGAGTTGGCAATCAGAATCCACAGAGCCGAGACGTTGGCGCCGATGGCTACCAGCCAGATCGCTGCGGCGTGTGCTCTCTTGGAGAGTTTGTCCCAGCCGAAGATCCACACGCCGATAAAAACAGATTCCAGGTAGAATGCCAGCAAAGCCTCGATAGCCAGCGGCGCTCCGAAAATGTCACCCATAAAGCGCGAATACTCTGACCAATTAAGGCCAAACTGGAATTCCTGAACAATACCGGTTACCAAACCGATGGCGAAATTGATCAGGAACAACTTGCCCCAGAATTTCACCATGCGTTTATAGGTTTCCTCTCCGCTGGTGACGTATTTGGTTTCCAGAATTGCCAGGAAAATCGAAAGCCCCAATGTCACCGGGACGAAGAAGAAGTGGTAAATAGTTGTGATGGCAAATTGCCATCGTGCAAGATATACTGCAATCATACGCTCCTCCAAAAAATTGTTTCTTCTAAACGCCCCCCGGCCCCTAATTCTGGGGGAGTCGTCCCTAAAAGTTGATAGTTAGGGGGTTAGGGGGTTAGGGGGTTAGGGGTGGTTTGTTCCGTTCCCCCCCAAAGCTTGTACTGAGTGAAACCGAAGGGTGTGGGGGGTTAGGGGGGCGTTGGGGGTTTACCTGGATGCTTCCCCAATATGTTGCTATGATACAGACGAGAAAAATAAATTGGTTTATTTTCGATAGCGGCCTCCTTCACTCAAGGTGCGACGCACTTTCTGAGTTTGCAAAACGCTCTTTGGAACCCGCCAATCGCTCCAGAACCTGAGTGCGTCGCACCTTCCATTTTTCGAGATGATACGTTTTGCACACCAGACTCCGGATTCATTCAATGACCGCCCCCAAAGCCAACTCGTCGAAGCTGGTGCTCTCTAATTCTTTCACGATGACCGCGCGCAGGCGTCCCCAGCGATGCTGCACAGGGCAGGTTCCTGAAAAAGAGCAAGCATCACTTTTGGAGAGACAATCGGAAACGATGATCGGCCCATCGAATATCTCCACAACCTGATGCAGGGTGATCTCTGACGGTGGGTGTGCCAACTGAATCCCCCCATTGCGTCCGGGGTAGGTGTTGATCAAACCCGATTTAGCCAATTTAGCTACAATGCGCTGCGACAATGCCGTTGGGATGAGCATTTCGTGCCGAACGAGTGCGCTAGAAATGATTGTCTCTGGCGGCTGTTTGGCTAGAGCCACAATAACTCGAATGGCGTAATCGGCTTCTCGGTTGATGCGAAACATAATAATTGCCTACCGTTTCTGCAAACGTTTACTAGTTTAGTAATATATTATCCTAATCTTTTTAGAAAGTCAAGGAATGTGTTCATATGTGTTCATATCCTTGATTCAATAGAACGCGGACACTTGTATCTGCGCCAAGTGCAAGTGTGACGCGGATACAGCGGATCACCGCTGATTCCTTAATAATTAAAATCCGCGTCAATCTGCTCAATCCGTGTCACACCTGCATTTGCCGCAGGTGCAAGTGACCGCGTTCTATTCAAGCAGCTTTCACCAGGGGGCTGAACACTTACTAATGAGTAGATAACAGCTTCCATATAGCCGACGAATGAATTCGCCGTTTGGAACATGAAACCCGTTGGAGATGGGTTATAATCGTTTTTGGATTCAACCGTCGGGCGCTGAGTTCCGTATAACTCCATAATACAATATCAGTTTGTGTGGAACAAATCCATATAGTGTCCCACGGATGGGGCTTATGATGAAGGTTCCATATAATCAATAGTTGGGCGGCAGATTTCTTTCATATGAGGCTCAATTTCAAAAAAAGAGAGGGAAGCATATCTAATGGATTCAAACACATCGAAAAGAAATGAGGCACAAATTTCATTGCGCCCAGTCAGTCATGATAACTGGCGCAACGTTGCTAACCTAAAGGTTTCTGAGAACCAGCGTGAATTTGTTGCCGAGCCATGTTACTATTTGGCTCTCTGTTTTTATGGAAACGATTGGCATCCCCTTGCTATTTACTTAGATGAGCAAGTAATTGGATTCATGATGTGGACCATAGATCCAGCTGATGGAAGTTGTTGGCTGGGAGGAATCTTAGTCGACCAGGGTATGCAGAAACGCGGATACGGCAAACAAGCAGTACAAGCGGCAATAACAATGTTAAATGGGAAGTATGGGCACAAAAACTTTGCGCTATCCTATCAACCTGCTAATCTTATAGCAAAACATCTTTACAGTAAACTAGGCTTTATAGAAATGAATGAATGGGAAGACGACGAGATTGTAGCACGCTTGTCGCTTACAGAATAACAGAGGTAATTGCTGGTGGAATATATACAACAACGTCGTAAGAGCCGTCCAACAAAGCATGCACCTGACCGCCTTCGGCGTGGGTACGCGGGGCGGTTTTGCTAGAAAAGGTGAAGGTAAAATAATGTAACCCGCCAGCACCGGCGGCAGGTAACGCAAACCGTTAGGCGTACAATTTTAGGGGAACGGTGATAGTTAAGATGAAAACTTTGGTATAACATAAAAACACATTTCAATTGAAGTTAATTGCAGATAGAGGTAATGCAATGTCAACCATTTTCAAATACTATCAAAAAATCGTAGAAGATGCGCTCAAAGCCGGCAATGCGACCGAACACACCCACCGCCCCGCGCTAAAATCGCTGCTTGAAGCGCTTGACCCAAGCATCATCGCGACCAATGAACCCCAACGAATTGCTTGCGGCGCACCCGATTACATCGTCACGCGGGATGATTTTTCGATTGGGTATATTGAAGCGAAGGATGTCGGGAAATCGCTGCATGAGATTGAGCGCGGGGCGCAGCTAAAACGCTACAGGCACGCGCTCGGCAATTTGATTTTGACCGATTATCTTGAATTCCGTTGGTATGTGGACGGGGAACTGCGTTCGGAGGCGCGTTTGGCGCATCCGCTCTCTGGGGGACAGCTAAAAAGCGAAAAAAACGGAAGCAAGCTGGTCGAAGATTTGTTGCGCAGTTTCTTATCCCACCAAACAGAAGCGGTTACAACTCCCAAAGACCTCGCCGAGCGGATGGCGCGTCTGACGCATATCATCCGAGACATCATTATTGAAGCCTTTGGAACTGAGCAGGCTTCTAATTTGCTCAAAGGGTGGCGCGAGGCTTTTGCCGAAGTCCTGATTGCGGATTTAGGGCAGCCAGAACGGAGGGCTGATTTTGCCGATATGGTCGCGCAAACGCTGGCTTATGGTCTTTTCTCGGCGCGGATGATGGATACGACCCCCGAAAATTTCAGTCGTCACGAAGCCCAAAAGTTGATCCCAAAATCCAATCCTTTTTTGCGTCGTTTTTTCTCCAAAATTACGAGCGTCGAGTTGGACGATGAGCCTTTTGCGCCCTTTGTCGATGATTTGGTCAATCTCTTGGCAAATACCGATATGCCCGCCGTGCTCGCCGATTTTGGCAAACGCACGCGTCAGGAAGACCCAATTGTTCACTTTTACGAAACTTTTCTGGCGGCTTACGACCCCAAATTGCGTGAGTCGCGCGGCGTTTATTACACCCCTGAGCCGGTCGTCAGTTATATTGTGCGCTCGGTCGATCATTTGCTCAAAACCCGTTTCGATAGCCCGCAAGGTTTAGCCGATAGCACCAAAATCAGCGTCCCCAATTATGACCCCAGTCTAAAAGTGAAGGGGAAAAAGGATGTGCGCGCGACCACTGAAAGCCATAAAGTGATTATTCTTGACCCCGCCACAGGCACGGGGACCTTTTTATACGCCGTGATTGACCATATTCGCCAGCAATTTATTGATGCGGGGAATGCTGGGATGTGGGCGGGCTATGTGAAGAATCACCTGCTGCCACGTTTATTCGGTTTTGAGCTTTTGATGGCGCCCTACGCCGTTGCGCACTTCAAATTGAGCTTGCAACTGGCTGGACGCGATTTACCCGACCCGATCTCTAGCGCGTTTTCCTATATCCCCAGCGAAGGTGAACGCCTCGGCATCTACCTGACTGACGCATTGGAAGAAGCCCACGAGATGACGGGTTTGCCGCTCTTCACGCAATGGGTCGCGGATGAAACGATTGCCGCCAATCAAATCAAACGTCATTTGCCCGTCTTGGTCGTGATGGGAAATCCGCCCTATTCAAATTTTGGCAGTATGAATAAGGGGAAATTTATTACTGATTTAATGAAAGATTGGAAACCAGAGGGCGAAAAGAAATGGAATCCCGATGACTTTATGAAATTTATGCGTTGGGCACAATGGAGATTAGAAAAAACAGATCAAGGGATTTTGGCTTTTATTACAAAAAATGTTTATCTTAATGGGATAACACACCGTACAATGCGCCACTCTCTTATGAAATCATTCTCGGATATTTATATCCTTGATTTGCATGGAAGCATTACTGAAAAAAACAGACCAGATGGTTCTTTTGATGAAAATGTCTTTGACATTAGAGATGGCGTTAGCATTGGTATTTTTGTAAAAGATAAAAACAGCAACCTCTTAGCAAAAATTCATCATATGGATTTATGGGGCTTGAAAGAGACAAAGCATGAGTATTTATTTCAAAAAGATGTTTCTAGTACCAATTGGACAACTATAGAAAATGTTAATCGAGAAACATGCCTTGGAGATTTTCGCTTTTTCACCCCAAAGGCTTTTGATAATATCGAAGATTATTGTAAGGCATGGAGTATAAAAGATATTTTCCCAACGAACCAAAATGGGGTAAAAACAGATCGAGATCCGCTGTTTAAAGATTTTGAAAAAAATACCTTATCTGAAAGAATAAAGGTGTTTTTCTCAGAAGATGGGTTGGATTCTGTTTTTAGGGACACTTATAATGTTTATGATTCGTCAAGCTACTCCCTATTAGCACGGCGAGAAAGCACATCCTTCAACAAAAACAATATAATTCCTTTTATGTACCGACCATTTGACAAACGTTGGCTTTATTACGATCCCAATCTCACAAGCCGCCCTGCTTGGAAAGTTATGCAACACATGATTGGAACGAAAAATCTTTCAATATTATCTTCGAGACAAGTTTTATCTGAGTTCAGACATATATTTGTATGCGACACAGCTTCTAATATTAATGGAATTGATACAGCGGGAAAATTTGGCAGTGGCCCAACATTTCCCCTCTATCTCTACCCGACTGAAGACAGCCGCAAACAAAAATCCCTCTTCGAGTCCCCTGTCTGGCAGGCGGATGAAGCCAATGGCGGGCGTGTCCCAAATCTAAACCCTGAGTTTGTGGCAGAGATGGCAGAGAAATTGGGTTTGAAATTTGAAACAAAGCAACCCCCTCCCGGCCTCCCCCAAATGCGACAAAAAGATGTCGAATTTGAGGGAGGGGCAGAGGGCATCCCCCAAAATTCCACGCACTTGGCATTTGGGGGAACTGAGGGGGGCGACACCTTCACCCCCGAAGACATCTTCCACTATATCTACGCCATCTTTCACAGCCCGACCTACCGCATCCGCTACGCTGAATTTCTCAAAATCGACTTTCCGCGCGTCCCGCTCACCTCGGACGTGGCTTTATTCCGCGCGTTGTGTAAGTTGGGCAAAAAACTGGTCGGCTTGCATCTGCTCGAAGCACCAGAAGTCAGCCAACATATCACCCGCTACCCCGTTGCGGGTGATAATCGGGTTGAGAAGGGCTATCCCAAATATCAAGAGCCGATAGAAGAGCAAGCTGGGCGCGTTCAGATCAACAAAACGCAATACTTTGAAGGCATCTCGCCCGAAGTTTGGGAGTTCCACGTCGGCGGCTATCAGGTTTTAGATAAATGGCTCAAAGATCGGCGCGGTCGGCAACTCTCTTATGATGATTTGACTCATTATCAAGCTGTGGTCGTATCCCTGCAAAGGACGATCGCGTTGACGGCGGAGATTGACGAGACGATACCAGAGTGGCCTATTTGCTAGGTGATGAAATCAAAGATATTTCGAGCAAGAAAATGAGTTTTTGGCGAAAGCAGTACGCCCAACCCCATTTGCAAGGACTTGGCTTCGCCGAGGGGGTAAGCGGCGAGATTTGCAAGCATTTTTCCCTAGACAGTCGCCAGGACAGGCTGGCTTCGAATTATTTCTGCTCCTAAGCATTGTCCACGCCCGCCCACACGCCACTAACGCAAACCGTTAGGCTCCATTCTGGTAGGGAAAAATCACAAAATGGATTTGCTCACAATTTGTTTTATGCTAATGATTATTACTGGAGTAATTGATATCCAATTGATGGTTATTAATGAACGCTACCTCTTGCCAGCATTCACAATCGTGATATACTCCCGCGGGTTGCCCAGGAATGGACGACCTGTGGTTTGCGAGAGACCAACCGCAGATCATTTATCAGCTGTTTTGTAATTTCCAAAAGGTTGCCCGGCTCATTGGGTCGGGCGTTTTTGTTGCGATAGTCAAGTTCCTCTATTACGGACAAATCGGCTATTGGGTCAACAATAGGGATGTGGCCTGTGAAGGTCACGATCAGCTGGATTTGTCAAAACCGTAATCGTCCCGTTTTTCCATATAGGTAGGATTTACGCACTTCATAAAACATCAGGTTGATTTAACCGCAGAGTACGCTGAGAACGCAGAGTTTTTGCTATATGTATCTGAATTTCTCTGCGATCTCGGCGATCTTCGCGGTAAAATTTTATCAACTGCGTAAGTCCTGATAGGATTGAAACGGGACCAACAGGAGCTAAAATGAATACTGACTTTTCGCAGTTTAACCTGCACCCAGAATTGGTGCAGGCCGTAGTCGAACGTGGCTACAAAACCCCCACCCCCATTCAATCACTGGTGATTCCCGTCATGCTGACCGGGCAGGACGTCATCGGTCAGGCCCAAACGGGGACTGGCAAGACGGCAGCCTTTGCCTTGCCTTTGCTGCACAACCTGGATCCGAATTGGAATGAAGTCCAGGCCTTGGTGGTGACTCCCACCAGGGAACTGGCAAACCAGGTGGCTAACTTTATTGATGAGTATGGTCGCTTTCAAAATGTAAGTGCCTTACCTGTTTACGGGGGTGCTCCGTATGGACGGCAAATCCGCAGCCTGAAAGAGGGCGTCAAAGTAGTGGTTGGCACCCCGGGACGCCTCCTTGACTTGATTCAGCGCAAAGCTCTCAAATTATCCACAGCGCATATTGTTATCCTCGATGAAGCCGACGAAATGCTCAGTATGGGGTTCATCGATGATATTGAATCCATCTTGGAGCAAACACCTAAAACGCGCCAAACCGCTCTTTTTTCGGCCACCATGCCGATAGAAATCCGACGTTTAGCTGAAAAATATCTTGACAATCCCCAATTCATCACCATCAAGCACAAGCAACTGACAGTCGAGAGCACTGACCAGCGTTATTATCTGGTCAACAGCAGTGACAAGATGGCCGCTCTCACTCGTCTGTTTGAAATCGAAGACATCACCAGCGCCTTGATTTTTGCAAAAACCCGCGTTGGCAGCGATGAATTAGCCACCCGATTGGCTGGACGCGGCTACTCGGCAGAAGCTCTCAACGGCGATCTCAGCCAGGAGGCCCGAGAACGGGTACTCAAACGATTCCGAAAGCATCAAGTCAAAGTGTTGGTGGCTACCGACGTCGCCGCCCGCGGCCTCGATATCGACGATATTTCTCACGTTATCAATTACGATTTGCCTTATGATGTCGAATACTACGTTCACCGCATTGGCCGCACCGGTCGAGCCGGGAAAACTGGCATAGCAATTTCTTTGATCACCCCCGCAGAACAGTGGCGGTTAGGTCGGATCGAAAAATTCACCCGACAGCCCATTACCAGAGCCAAACTTCCGTCCGATAAAGATATCTTGCAACACCGCGAAGATTCGCTCATCGAACAGGTCAATGTGTGGATGCGGCGCGACCGCTGCCGCCGGGAGCAAGAGATCGTTGCAGAGATGGTCGAAGCCGGTAACGACCCGTTGATGATTGCTGCCGTGGCCCTCAAGCTGGCCCGCGCCGAAGAAAAACAACGCCCAATCGAACCCCTCAGTGAAATCAGAGAGCATCGCTCACAAAACGGGGGACGCGATCAGAAACGAAATCAAGTTCGAGCCAAAGGCAATAACGGACGGAATGCCAACCATCGAGACAAAATATCTCACGAAGAAGGGATGGTGCGTTTGACGATCAGCACGGGCAGCGTGAATGGTGTCCGCCCCAGTGATGTGGTCGGTTCGATTGCCAGCCATGCGGATATCCCTGGCCACTCCATTGGGAAGATTTTCATTCAAGATCGATTCACTTTTGTCGATGTGCCTGAGCAATATGTCCCCCAAGTGCTCGGAAAAACCGGCACGTATCGTGTCCGCAAGTCAGACAAGGTCACCGTCGAACGAGCATAATTTCAAAGGTAGGTCGTATCTACTCAGGTCATCTCAATGTCGCCCCCCGGCCCCCAATTCTGGGGGAGCCATCCCGGGCGTCAAGCTAATGGGTCACTTTTACCGTAATGCCTGATTTGTTGATAAAAGAAGCGGACTAGCTATTTGGCTAGTCCGCTTTTTCATATTTCTGGTGTGGACCTAGGTCGTTTTTGCTGCACCAACTGAGATCCATTCTGCTCGAGCAGCGATTGCAACGCGGCCGGATCAGTAACCGGCAGACGACAGGTAAAATCGACGCAGACGTAGGCTGTCGCGCGGCCATTGATCTGTTTGCGGTCTCGCAGCAGCGGCAGGCTGGGAGGTGGCGGGCTGGGGGGTTCCGCCTCCGGTGGAGCTAAGGCCACAACTTGATGAGGGCGGTAACCGCGGGTGCTGACCTCCAGCAGGGCGCGGGTATCGGCAGCCTCCGGCTCGCCAATAATGGCTATCTCGCGGGGGCGCGCAAGGGCGTAATCCAAGGCCAGCAACCATTGAGCAAATCCCAGCGGATACTGACTCAACATAGGTTGCACCGGCTCCAGACTGAGGCGGGCCAATTCGGCATAACGCGGTTCGACGGCCAATCCCGCCAGCCGCAGCAATACCCCCGCAGCCATGGCATTGCCCGATGGAACCGCATTATCCTGCAATTCCCTAGGGCGGATGAACAACTTTTCGTGGTCATCGCTGGTATCGAAAAAACCACCCTCGGGAGCTGAGAAATGCTCCAGCATCTCATCTGCCAATTCGCGGGCGGCCTGATACCAGCGCGGCTCGAAGGTGGTCTGGTACAACTCCAACAGCCCTTCGATGAGATGGGTGTAATCGTCCAGATAGCCGTTGATCTTCGCTGCTCCCGCACCGGCGGTAGCTTTCCAGGTATGCCACAGCCGGCCATCAGCCCTCCGCAGCTCGCGCAGGAGAAAGTCGGCACTGTGTTCGGCCGCTAAACGGTACTCGTCACGCTTCAGGGCCCGTGCGGCTTCGGCAAAGGCAGCCAGCATCAAGCCATTCCACGAGGTAATGATCTTCTCATCGCGCCCAGGATGCACCCGCCGCTCACGGGCAGCCAACAGCTTGCGCCGCGCCTCGGCGAATTCTGCGCGTTGGTCGATCTGGCCCACAAATTCGAGAATGTTCTGCCCCTCGAAATTGCCTGATGCAGTGCTTCGATATGCGGCCATGAAAGCCTCTGCCTCCGTGCCCACTAAGCTGCGTATTTCGGTCGCCGCCCAGACGAAAAATTTCCCTTCCTTGCCTTCGCTGTCCGCATCCTGGGTGGAATAAAAGCCCCCTTCCCGGGAACTCATCTCCCGCACGATGTAATCGAGAATTTCTTCCGTGATGGTACGGAAAAACGGGTTGCCAGTCGATTGCCAGGCATGCAAATAGACGCGGGCTAATTGAGCGTTGTCGTAGAGCATTTTTTCGAAGTGGGGCACCAACCAATGATCGTCCACGGAGTAGCGGTGGAATCCGCCCCCCAGTTGGTCGTACATGCCCCCGCGGGCCATCGCTTCTAGCGTCTGAGTGACCATTTCCAGGGCGCGGGATTCGCCCGTGGTGTGGTGATAGCGCAGCAGAAATTCAAGCGTCATCGGCTGCGGAAACTTGGGTGCGCCGCCCCACCCGCCGTGGACGTGATCGAAGGACTGGCTGATTTCACGGAATGCGGATTCCAGGGCCGCGGAATTGAGGGCTGCTGCCGACCCCTGGTGGATTTTGCCCTGGTGACGGATAGTCTCCACCAATTGCCGGCCATCGGAGATAAGCTCCTGACGATGGTTCTGCCAGGCATCACTCACAGACAGCAGCACTTCAGGGAAAGACGCCATTCCATAGCGGGGTGCCGGCGGGAAATAGGTGCCGCCGAAAAAGGGCTGGCCCTCGGGGGTCAGGAAAACGCTCATCGGCCAGCCACCCCTGCCGGTCATCGTCTGCACCGCGCTCATGTAAATTCGATCCAGGTCGGGGCGCTCTTCGCGGTCAACTTTAATGCTCACAAAATGCTCGTTCATAATCGCGGCCACAGCCTCGTCTTCGAAGGATTCGGGGGCCATAACGTGACACCAATGGCAGGCCGAATAGCCAATGCTGAGAACGTTGGGCTTGTCTTCGGATTTGGCTTTTTGGAGCGCATCTTCCCCCCAGGGATACCAATCCACGGGGTTGTCGGCGTGCTGAAGCAGATAGGGGCTGGTTTCGTGGGCTAGGTGGTTTGGCATATATCCTTCCTTTTACCCAGTTTCGTCGGTCTGCCATTGGATACGGAAAATGCTCACCGCTGCCGGGGAAAAGACAGCGGTGAGCATTGGTTGCGATTGCTCTTGCTTATGCAAATTGTAGTGAGTAAGATTGCACTAGAACGTCCGCTGAAATTCCAAGCCCGTTCTGCAACTTCCGAATCATTTTGAGCGACAGCGGTCGCTTTCGATTTAAGACTTCCGATACGCGCGCCCGGGAGCCGAGATAAGGCTCCAAATCGCGGCGTGTCAAGTCCTGGCTTTCCATATAGTGCAAGATAGCCTCTATGGGATCCGGCGGGAGAATAGGGTAATGTCTCTCCTCGTATGCTTCCACCAAGGTCACCAAAATATCAAGTCCATCACCCTTGGGTGAGCCAAAAGACGCGCCCCAAAGACGCTCGATTTCGTTGAGCGCGGCCTCGTAATCTGCTTCGGTTCGGATGGGTGTAATATTCATCATCAATCCTCAAGTTATTGCGGCCTCTCTATCTTATCATATTGGCCATGCGTGCCGACAAAGCGAATGTATATGACGCCGTAACGGTAGTCGATGGCAGCCACAAGACGGTAACGATTGCCCTTTATATTAAAAATCACGCGATTGTTGGCAATGAAACTGGCATTGCGGTAAGCGTTTTGAACATCCGCAGGGGTCTTCCAGATGGCCCGTTTGACGTTTGTGTACCAGGCTCGTAATGGTTGTTCTGCGTCTGGGTACTTCTCCCAAAATTCTCTTAGAGCCTTGCGTGAGATAATCCTAATGATGGAATTATATCAGAGTTCCCGATATGGATAGTCCCCCCGTAGAGCAGAAGTATACCGCAAAAGTGTCGGTGACCGCCGACCGCCGATAGGCGACCGCAGACCACCGACCACCGCTTCCCCCGCGGGGACGCAACGCCGGAGACGTATTTGCCAACCAGGGACGGCGATCAAGTCGGCGTGAGTCAGATAGTCCATGACGCGGGGCAGCAAATCTCGTAAATTCATTGCTCTCGTTGATGGACCATATCCAGTAGTTTTTCTCGTGCCGCCGGAGAAAGGCCTAAGTTGTCAATCTCGGCCTGCAGGTCGGCGAG
>JBDRGC010000285.1:0-2125 GCA_043818215.1 Chloroflexota bacterium
TGCAAACAGAGTAACTGCATAAGTGGCACGACGGGAAGCCATTTGTCTGTCAAAAACAGATGAACAAAATCGTAGCTTAAAACAAAGAGCCCACCTGCCATCGGTATTCCGATGAAGGTCAGAAGCCGCAATGTTTTCAGATATGCTTGCTTGAATCTTTCTGGATGCTGCTGCAATTGAGAGTAGGCGGGGTATCCCACCTTCCAGACGATTTCACTGATCTGCTGGAAGATCATGGTGGAAAACACGCCTGCTCTATTGAAAAAACCGAGTATCGGTATCCCAAGGAATTTTCCCACAAACATCGTCATTCCCTGGTCCCTTATCATTACAATGATGGATGCTCCGAGTATCCACTTCCCAAAGTTGAATAAATTTTTGGCTCTTTTAATATTGAAATCAAGACGTGGTCTATACTGGTGCATGACATACGAAATGCAGCAGGTAGCAAAACTGGTGGTGAGGCTTGCCCAAACCAAGGCCCATACGTTCCTTAAAGAAAATGCCAAAGGTATAACCACACAAATATTGGCCATCACAGGAACTATCTCCAGGACAAACTGTTTGTGAAAATCAAGATTTTTGCGGAAATAAACCACTCCGATATTGCGAAGCCCCTGAAAAACAAGGGATAGACTGATTACCCGTAATATGGCTACTGCCCTTGGCTCTTTGAAGAAAGAAGCAAATAGAGGAGCGGCAAGGAATATAATCAAAAAGAGAATCAGGTATCGCGCAAGTTCAAACGTCCAGGCCGTATCGAGAAAATCCTCTGGCTTTTCCTGCTTTTGTATCAGTGCGGACTCAAAACCTGTTTGTGTTGTGCCCTGTGAAAAGGCGATTATGGCCATGGCTATGGCCATGAGACCAAAATCTTCAGGCGCCAAAAGCCTGGCCAAAATTATGGCGCTTACGAGGTTTAACGCTCTGGCCGATATGCTGGCCGCGGTTACCCACAGTGCTCCTTTACTTACCTTTCTTGATAAAGAGCTGTCGGTCTTAGTATCCAAACCAGCGTCGAGGTTGCCTGTCATTGCTTTCCTTAAAGAAATATAGACTTTTCATTCAACGGCACTCACTCTTAGTGAACACTGAAGCATTTCTATTGTCTCATCCGATGTCCTGGACGTCTCGTCCATTTCCCGGGCGGACCAGATCAGGCGGCAGATATAGGAGTTGGCAACCGTCTGGTAAGTTATCATGCCCGCCAGGGCACTATCAGATTTATCTATTATGACGCTGATGTGATGCTTGTGATCACCCAGTTTGATGACGCCGCCGGTGCAACCAAGCACATGTTTCGCTGATACCAAAAACGATACTGCCTCTCCATGATTGATCGGATTGGTCATTTTAAAACGTTCAAGGTCATAACCCCCATTCTGGGCAGCGTAAAACAGATTTGGTTGGTTGAGAGAAAGCTTCATCCATCTCAATTTTTCAGCAAACATGCCGTTGAAATTTTTTGAAATGCGATGGACTTGTTCCAGATGACCGGAATTTCCTCACCGTGCTGGCCGCAGGCGATCTGGGGCAGGTAGCGCCATTCCGGCTTCCATTCCGAATGGCATCGGTAGGGATTGTCCCACTCCATGATGATGACTCGATAGCCGGCATCGATATAATGTTGCACCAGACCAGCAGAGTAGGCTTGTTCATTAACCAGCGCGATGTCTGGTCTAAATCCAAGCAACCGCTCATAGACCTGATGCCCCAAGCGCAAGTTGGCTGCATTACCTCGGCTGGAACCAGCGGGCCAATAACCTGAGCATAACCGCTGCCGATAAATTCGCAATGCCCTTCGTACGTCAGCCGTCGCAACTCAGATAATGACTATTTACGATCGTCAACCGTCTCGATTTCGATGGTATTTACAACCTGCATTGCCCGTTCAATCGCCTGATCTCGTGTCTTACCTGTGGTAATCACAAAGCCGGCTCGTTTTGTGTGATTTGTCACGGGTTCTACAATATCTCCTGGTTCTACGAAAAAGCCCAATCTATGAACCCACGATCTGTCGCTGAACTGTTCAAATTTTTTAATTCTAACAACTCGCCCAGGCTGTGGAAAAAAATACCGAATGGCAACGCCTTTTTGATATCGTGGAATCAGATCTTCTTCCGGC
>JBDRGC010000286.1:0-2506 GCA_043818215.1 Chloroflexota bacterium
CGCTAGCACCCTGGCCGGTGAACTTCATCATGGCAGTGACCGTGGAGGAGCAGCAGATTGTCATCCGCTGTCGTGCTTGTCACCATTACGGTGTGTACTTCCAACACATCGCCATCCATGAAACGTAATCCACAGTGGGGGTATTTGCTTCGTTGTCGTTTCCTTTGACACTTCCTTCCCCCTTCGGGGACTATGCGGTCGCAGGACAGGCTTCGTGGTGGCATACTTGACCAAACAAGCCGTGCCATCGGTGAAGAACATGGCATAAGCTCTAAACATCGTGACGCCTAGTTTGACATGCGCTTTGGTGACTTTATTGCGTTCGTATTGGAACAGAGGCCGGTACTCGTTGTCGATCTTTGCCAGGAACGCTCTGATATCGCGTTCGGTCCTGGTGTGTCCGATCAGGGTGGCAACATCACCGGCCCACCATTTTGTGACCCGGGCGATGTACCCGCTGCCCGCGTCCACAGCAGCCATTCACTCTTCCAGGTCGGCGTCTTTGTAAGCTGCCTCCTGATAACCCACCAGATCAGACCCGATCTGTACCACCGCCGAGCCGCCATGATACATGCCTAAATAAAACATTTGCGCCAGGAATACCTGCCCGCGGCGGATATCGTCATAATTGGGTTCGTCCTGATATTCGGTGAAGACTACTTTGTAGCGGACTTCGATCTTGTCCCAGTATTCAGCAATGGGGTAGGATTCCCAATCACCGTCTGCATAGCGATAGGAGGCCCAGCTCATAATGATGACGATTTCTTCTTTGCTTTTTTCTGTATCGATCTGGATGGTGATTTTGACGGTATCGGAAACCGTTTCAGATGTAGTGGTCTCACTCCCCAGGCTGGAGGCGCGGTAACGGCTCTCCTGGGTGAACAGCAAAGTGGGGGCATCGGCGCTGGGGTGCGCGGGTGCAAGGGTGCTGGGGTGTATGAGTGCAAGGGCGCTGGGGTGCGCGGGTGCAAGGGTGCTGGGGTGCGCGGGTGCAAGGGTGCTGGGGTGCGCGGGTGCAAGGGTGCAAGGGTGCTGGGGTGATTGGGAGTTGAAGCAATATCTCATTTTCACCCCCCCTCGCTCCCCCGCTCCCCCGCTCCCCCGCTCCCCTGCTCCCCTGCTCCCCTGCTCCCCCGCTTCATATCCCTAACCCCTAACCCCTAACCTCCTAACCTCCTAACCCCTAACCCCTAACACCCATTCGACTTCGAACTCAATCCCCCGTTTTCTCACAGCTTCCATAAACTGCCCGGCCGGGACGGCTATTTCCATCGAAACGCCGCCTGCCGGTACTACCCCGCGGGCCTGGAATCCCATCATGATGGCGCAATGCCAGCCCGTCAGACGTTCCATGGCGGTGAAGCCGGTATTTTCATCGTAACGGTCAACCAGTTCGATGGTCACGGTGGTCTCTTGGCCGTCTTTGACGCCTGTGCCGATGACGCGGATCACGCAAATATCACGAATTTCAGCCGCGCTGATATGTGGTTCCAGCAGGGTGTGATAAACCTGGCGGGGGATGATGTTTTGCTCCCCCACGGCGAGCGGCTCTTCTGAGAATAGCCCCAGGGCCTTGAAAGCTCGCAGCCATTCGAAATGCCCCAAATAGCGCAGGGTTTTGTTTTCGTAAACCTCTAGTTGGCCTTCGAATGTCCACGGAGATGTGGATAATCCGCCGGATGTGATATCGGCCTCCAGTTTGCCGAGCGGCGCGATTTCGATGATTTCAGGTTCGGTCAGCGTATCCACGGGCACAACTTCCCCGCCACGGATGAAATAAGCCTGCCCATCCATCTCGTTGGTCAAGCCATTGATATGGAAGGTGGCTTGATAATTCCAGGGCGGTTTAGGGTTTTGGGGCAGGCCGCCATCGTAGATGTGAATCTCGCGCGGTTCATCCAGTAATTCCATGGCATAAGCCGCCATCGTGACGTTCAACCCCGGCCCCATGCCGCAGTCGGGCACAATGCTGACTCCAGCGGCTTTGGCTTCCGCATCCAGGGCAAGCTGCTCTCGGACGATGCCGGTATGCCCGCCCATGTCGCAGATGCTTGTGCCTGTTTCGAGGCAAGCTTTCGTAATGTTCAGGTTGAAAAAATAGGGCACTGCGCTCAGGGCGACATCTACGCCGGTCAGTGTTTGGCGAAGCGCATTGTGATCACTGACATCGAGCTGTACTGCGGTGGCAATATCGGCGCCGACAAGTTTGTTGATCCGCCGGGCCGCGGCTGCGGCAATTTCGCCGTCCATATCGGCCACAACGATTCGTTTTGCGTCGCCGAAACGGGCTAAATCATAAGCCGCGGCGGTTCCCTGGCGGCCAGCGCCGAGGATAGCGTAAGTGAAGATTTGTGATGACATAAAAACTCCTAACCCGGGCGATCCGGAACTAAAAAGAAATTTCACCACGAAGGCACAACGACACGAAGGAAAACCTTTAAATTCTGGGTCTCTGGGATTTCCCGGGGAAGGCCTCAGGGGTGGGGGTTTTGGCGGGCGTACGCCC
>JBDRGC010000287.1:0-3588 GCA_043818215.1 Chloroflexota bacterium
CTCCTAAGAAATGGACAAGTGCCGTGAGCAATGTAAGAATGACGAAAACGATGAAAGTTATTGTAAGCAATTCCCCGATCATTCGAATGGGTTCTCGCCGCGTAATTAGACTGATCGTTTCTCCTTCGCCCAACCATTCAATGTCGAGGCGGTGGGCAATATCATGGGTTTTAGTAAATGCTGCAATATAGGGATCAACCTGTGGAAAATTAGACCGCAGCCATTGGAAGCCTTCTTTATCTAAATATAATAGTTCAGTCTCTGAAATGGCTGTAACAGTCGCCGACCGGGAGCGATTAAAATACAAGGCATCTTCGCCAAAGGTGTTGCCTGTGTCGAAGATCGAAATAACGGTTTCGGTTTTATCCTCTTTGAGACGAGTGACGCGGACCCGGCCACTGACAATGATAAAGGCCTTATCTGGGGCATCACCTTCGGCGAAAATCACTTTCCCCGCCTGGACGCGGTCTTCTTTCAATCGGCCAGAAACCTGAGACAACTGGTTCTCGTCTAGCTCATTGAATATCTGAATTTGTTTGAGTAATGCAAGTCTCTGTTCGATTTCAGGCACCATAGTTCCATTTTAACACGATCTGTTCAAAAGCACCCTTTGGATTGCACTGCGCCGGTACGGCATGCAAGAATTTCGTTTATAGGTACTTGCAGGCACGCTGCCACGGATTGTATCATGGTTCAAATCTACTGATTCATCACAAAATCCAGCGCATACTGCGCATCTCCGTAATTGTAATTGGCCTCCAAAGCAGCGTTGAAATTAGCAACCGCACCGTTGATATCCCCCTCCCGATACAGTGCCCAACCGTGCCACAGCAGAGCCTCCTCGGAGGTGGGCGTCCGCTGAAGGGCGTACTTGGTCAGGGTGAGAAGTTCGTCTATACGCCCGGAGTGGAAATAGGCAAAGAACGGCCCAAACTGGTAGCGCAGCATACGCTGTGGCAGGCCAATAGTGCGAGCCTGGTCGTAGGCTTCGGCAGCCTCGGCGTAGCGCTCGAAGTACAACTGGTTGGTGCCCAGGTTGAACCAGGCAAAAGCATCCCCAGGGTTGGCGTCAATCTCAGCTTGGGCGGCTTCCAGGGCTTGCTGGCGGTTGATGGCCTCATCCCACCTTGAACCCAGGATTGATTTCACGGTCTCCTCTTGGGCGGGGAGGTAAATCAAAATATAAACCCGGTTGAAAGGCTGCCAGTATTCGTCCAGGGTCTCGTAATCCCGCAACCGATTTGGCCCGTGGTAAGTGTCTTGCACGGTGAAATTCCCCGCCGCATCGTCGTAGCCGGTCACCAGCAGATAGTGGGCTGCCCACAGATCATCGTTGGGCCAGTAGGCTCCGGCAAAATAAAAGCTGGACTCGATCATCACCGGGATGCCCGCGGCGATGAATTGTTTGAGCAATTCAGTGTCGCCCCCCACCCGATATTGAGTGTGCAGCCAGCCGGCGTAGTTGCGGGCGTAGGGAACCAGTTCCTCGACATTGACGTTGCGGTCTTTGCGCTGGGGCTTGAGCATCGCCGCGATGTCGAATTGGTTGCCCTCCCAGCCGTAAAAATGCAGATACATCGACAAAGCCGCCGGGCCGCAATTGTTCCAATCTTGTTGCTCCCATCCCGAAGCCGGGAGATTGACGCTGGCTGGAATGGGTGTCGCAGTTGGCGGAGGCGTGAGGGTGGAAGTGGGGGTGAGGGTAAAGATGGCGGGGGGCAGGGGCGCAGGGGTGGGGGAGGCAGGCTGCGTGGGGAGTGGTGTGATTCCCAGCGTAGGAACCCCGGGCGTGGAAATGGGAGCGGGGAGCGCACCCGCGGGATGGAGCACGCCCCGAAAGTACGTCAAGGCTATGTCAACCCGCCATGATAAGCGCGTGTTGATCGCTGGAATCTGGTAGAGCAGCGCGGCCAACAAGATCACTCCCACAATCACAAGAATGGCTTTTACAATTGTTGATTTGAACATGCAGAGAATTGTATCACTATCGTTGACCGGCATAGTAGCCGATATTCTGGTAAACGGGCCTCAGCTCAAGGCCAGGCGGGGAGTGAACACAAAAAAAGCTCCTGAATCGCTCAGGAGCTTTTTCTATTACCACTGTCTTCTCAGCTTTGCTTGATGGTGATGCGCTTGCCTTGCTCCAGGGCTGAGGGTGATTTGGGCAGATCTACCGTCAGCACGCCTCGTTTGAAGGTCGCTGCCACCCGATCTTGATCCACATCGGCGGGCAAAGGAATGGATCGCCGGAAAGAACCATACGAGCGTTCAATACGGTGAAACTGTTTGCCCTTTTTCTCTGTTTCGGTTTTCTTTTCGCCGCTGATTGTCAAAGTATTCTGATTTAGAGAGATGTCGATGTCTTCAACTTCCATGCCCGGAAGTTCGACAGCAACCATGATGTTTTTATCACTTTCGCTAATATCGACGCGGGGCGTAAAATCATCACCCATAGGGCTTGTAGCTTCAAAAAAGGGATGCTCTAAGAAATCGCTGAACATGCGATTCATCTCATTTTGCAAGTCAAGAACAGAGTCGCCTGTCCGCCCGCGATGGATAGATAGTCTATTCTCGTCGCGATTCCGGGGAATTAAATCTCGAATAGCCATTAGAACTTACCTCCTTTTTCAAGTAATGCGTTTCCGAACCTGATGAAGTTCAGGACTGCCAGTCATCTGATGGCTGGCAGTCCTTTTCAACTATCCAGCTTTGACACTTATCTTACGCGTTTTGGCGACGGCAGCTTTTGGCAGATTCAAGCGCAAGGTTCCATTTTTGTAAGTGGCTTCGATGCCATCACTGTCAATCTGACTGGACAGCCTAAAACTGCGCTCATAATCGCCGACCTCGTACTCTGCGAAAACCAATGAATATCCATCAGGCGTTTCTAGATTTGCATATCCGTTGATCGTCACAATGTTTTTCTCCAGGGTAATATCGATATTGTCTTCATCTACGCCTGGCATATCTACCACGACCACTACATTATCGTCAGTCTCGTAAATATCTGAGCGCGGGACAAAGCAGCGGCATTCGCGTGTTCGTTCTGTTTCATCCGAGGGTGTCATCTCTTGTTTTTGGACTTCAAGTTCTTTCTTATCGTTAGTCATGTCATTTACCTCCAGGAATTCAGGTAATCTCAAGTAGTTCGAATGCTGATTTTCTTGGGCTTATCCGCCTCAGCGCGGGACAAAGAGATACTAAGCACACCGTTTTTGAAGATGGCTTTCACCTGGTCCACATCCACCAAATAGGGGAGTTGTATGTGGCGGGCAAATTTGCCATATCCGCGTTCTCGGCGGTGATATTGTGCGCCTTCGGGGAGTTCATCCGGCGTGCGAGTACCACTCAAGGTCAATGTCTCACCAACCACGTCGATTTGGATGTCGTCGGCACTAACGCCGGGAATCTCAGCAGTGATGAGGGTGTTTTCTTCGTCAGCCAAAATGTTGAAAGCCGGATAGCTTGGGGCGGTCCGCAGCCGGCTGGGGGTGAAGCCGCTAAAGACGCGATTCATCTCGCGTTGCAGGCGATCCATTTCTCGCCAAACTGATGGGGTTCTAATTGAACGATATAACATTACGTACC
>JBDRGC010000288.1:0-4748 GCA_043818215.1 Chloroflexota bacterium
TAAAACATTTTGGACACGGATTACACGGATAAACACGGATTTTTTATCGTTTTCTCCGTGAGACTCCGTGAAATCCGTGCAATCCGTGTACGGAGTCACGGCAAATCCCAGAGAGCCTCAAAAAATAGGGAAGAAGTCGAACTTATTCGAAAATTTGTGTAATAGTCAACAGAAGGTTGAACAAGATCACATGATGAGTGTCACTGCGAGGCAGCGTTACCGCCGAAGCAGTCTCATCCTTGGCAAGAGGGAGATTGCTTCAGCGGAAAAGAACCGCTTCGCAAAGACACTGTTCAAGGTATTATTGACCACTACATTTTTTGAGAATTTGCGCTAGTTTCACATGGTCCATTCAAAAGTTCGACTTCTTGACTCCGCAAAAGGGGGTTGACACGAACACGGTTCCTGTGAGCTATGATTTACTCCAGGGTTTGTATGCCAGGAACCGTGTTCGTCACCAAATAATTGAGGGGTTTTCCCTGCTCATTTGAGGGTTTCCCCTCATTTTCTTTTTCATCTTCTCAGGTAGTCTATTCACTAAACTGTAACCGCAAAGACGGCGGTTTTTTACCGCGTTAATTGGGCATTCCACCTCCAGAGTTCTCTTAAAGTCCGAAACGGTTGTCATTGGGACGAATTAGTACGACTTCAAGAAAACCCTGATTCCACCTCAGGAGCAGCGTGCCTTCTATGAAACCAATCCGTACCCTCATCGTTGACGATAGCCCAAATTTTATCCATGCCATGATGGACTATCTTTCTGCGGAGGCAGGAATAGAAATCATCGCGTTCGCCCTTTCGGGTCACGAGGCCGTAGAAATGCTGGCTGGCTCCAAACCTGACCTGGTGTTGATGGATTACAGTATGCCAGAGATGAACGGTATCGAGGTGATGAAACGCATCCAGGCTTTGCCGGACGCGCCGCCGGTGATCATTCTCTCTATGTATGATATCCCCGCTTACCAGAAGGCTGCCATGACCGCGGGCGCAGATGGTTTTGTAGCAAAAGCTAAAATTGCCGAGCAATTGATGCCCCTGGTCATTGCTTTGTTTCCCGGTAGCTTCTCGACAATTCAGAGACAAAACGAAGCATCCTGAGTAGCGCAACGTATCGAAGGGTGTGACTCTCGTCAAGCCCCATTTCTTTGAGAAGATACGTTCCCCGAAATAAGAGAAGACATGGGGAATGAACCGGTTCCTGGGATGAAAGCGCTGTCAAAGCCAGGCCATAAGGAACCGGGTTCGTGTCGGCCCTGAAAAAAAAGACAACATGTGAAATGAGCAGTCGATAGAGGTGGTTTCAATGAAAGACCAGATGAAAACGAAAGCTCAACTCATAGAAGAAATGGCGGTGTTACGCCAACAGGTTGCTGAACTGGAGGTGTCAGAAACCCAGTACGGCCAGGCAAGGGATGAACTTCGCGAGACGCGTGACTACCTGGACAGTCTGATCCGCTACGCCAATGCTCCCATCATTGTCTGGAATCCGGCCAACGAAATAACCATTTTCAATCAGGCTTTCGAAAAGTTGAGTGGACGGACAGAGGCGGAAATGCTGGGCCAGCCGCTGGATGTGCTGTTCCCCGAAGACAGCCGTGCTGACTGCTTGCATAAGGTAGAAATCGCTTCGAAGGGAGAATACTGGGAAACGGTGGAGATACCGATTCTTCGAAGAGATGGAGAGATATGCATTGGGTTGTGGAATTTGGCTAATATTTTTAGCAAGGATGGCGGAACACTGATCGCCACAGTTGCCCAGGGGCAGGACATCACCGGGCGGGTGCAGGCGCAAGAGGCGATGCAGGAGTCGGAGAGACGTTTCCAGCAGGTCACAGAGAATGTTCAGGAATGGATCTGGGAAGTGGATGCCCAAGGTTTATATAAGTATTCAAGTCCGATAGTGGAAAAGTTACTCGGTTACAAAATCGAAGAAGTTGTTGGGAAAAAGCATTTCTATGACTTATTCCATCCTGAAGATCAAGAAGAATTTAAGGAGACAGCGTTCGAAGTGTTCGCACAAAAGCAATCTTTCCGCGAGTTCATAAACCGGAACGTAACCAAGGATGAAAAAATAATCTGGTTCTCTACGAGTGGAATTCCCCTACTCGATGCGGAAGGAAATCTTGTCGGATACAGAGGTGCAGACATTGACATAACCGAGCGGGTGCGGAGCGAGGAGATACTGCGCACCCTGAATACAGTCGCGGCTGCGGTCCAACGGGCTGCCCGCACCCCTGAAGCGGTCTTTGCCGCGGTTATGGAACAGTTGCAGGCCCTAGGACTCATCGGCGCCGTTGCCTTATTGGATGAAGAACGGATGCGGTTCACCGTCCGCTACATGACGGTTGCCTCCCGGCTTCTGGCCCAGGCCAAAGCTCTGCTAGGGTTCGAGTCCATGGGCTATTCCTTCCCAGTGGAGCAGTTGCCCATCGGCGGGCAGATCATGGCGGGCGAAACCGTCTTCGTTCCCGACGTCGCTGCATTGTTGTCTCCGGTTGCCCCTGCGCTGGCCCGTCCCCTGGTATCCTCGGCCCTCCGCCTGATAGAGATGGAGCGGGGTGTCGTTGCCCCCCTCTCCGTCGCAGGGGAGATCATCGGCTTCCTCGGCGTCTCCGCCGATCGCATGACCGGGGCCGATGTGCCGGTGGTTACTGCCTTCGCTAACCAAATGGCCGCCGCGCTGGAGAATACCCATCTGTTCCAGACCGAGCAGCGTGGCCGGCAGGTGGCTGAGGCGCTGCAGGAGACAGGGCGCGTTGTCAATACCAGCCTCGATCTGGATAATGTCTTGCCCCTCATCCTGGAGCAATTGGCGCAGGTGATCCAGTATGACAGCAGCGCCGTGTTGTTGTTTGTCGACGACTGCTTAGAAATGAGGGCCGGCCGGGGATTCCCGAATATAGAGGCCGCCCTGCGACTCTCCTTCGCCGCTGATGAGGATAACCTTTCCTCAGCCGTGATGCGCGCCCGGCGTCCGTTAGTCATCGGAGACGTTAAAAGCGACCCGCGCTGGCAGTCGGACCCGGAGGTAACCCACATTCATGGTTGGATTGGCGCGCCCCTCATCGTCCAGGACAGAGTCGTCGGCGTTCTCACTGTAGATAGTCGCCAGCCGGAGGCCTACAGCCAAGAGGATGGGGAATTGGTCTTTGCCTTCGCCAGTCAGGCCGCCGTGGCCATCCAGAACGCGCAAATGTACGAGCTGGCCCAGCAGGAGATCGCAGAGCGGGTGCGGGCCGAGCGAGAGCTAGAAGAGCGTCGTGTGTACCTGGAAGGGGTGCTGGGAGCCACGTCCAACGCCATCGTTACTTTGGATGAAAACCATCTGATTGTATACTGGAACCTGGGAGCGGAGAGATTGTTCGGATACTCTTCGGAGGAAGTGATCGGTAAGAATGTCGACCATCTGATCACCAACCCTGACACTTATGAAAACGCAACTGGGATAACCAAAATCGTCTTAGGCGGGAAAAAGATATCACCTACAGAGGCGGTCCGTTACCGGAAAGACGGCTCTCCTGTGGCTGTCATCGTGGCCGCGTCCCCGATTCTGGTGGGAGATGAGCTTATCGGGGTAGTGGCTGTCTACACCGACATCACCGAGCGCAAACTGGCAGAGGAGCAAATCCAACGCCGCAACCGTGAACTGGCCCTGCTCAACCGGATCATCGCGTCCGCCAGCACGACCCTGGAGCCGCAAGCGGTGCTGGAAACCACCTGCCGCGAACTGGCCCTGGCCTTTGACCTGCCCCAGGCCGCCGCAGCCCTGCTGAACGAGGCCCGCACGGCCTCCGTCGTCGTGGCCGAGTATCTGGCCGAGGGATACCCCCGCGCTATGGACATAGTGATCCCCGTCGAAGGCAATCCCGCCACGCAATATGTCTTAGACCACAAAGCGCCCCTGGCTATAGCCGACGCCCAGCATGACCCCCGCATGGCCGCCATTCACGACCTGATGCGGCAGCGCGGCACAGTTTCGATGCTGATCCTGCCGCTGATGGTGCGCGGCAAGGTGGTAGGCACTCTGGGGCTGGATGCTGTCGAGCGGCGCGAGTTCAGCGGCGAGGAGATAGGTCTGGCTGCCAGCGCCGCCGCTGCCGCTTCCCAAGCCCTGGAAAACGCCCGTCTTTTCGATGAAATTGTCGCCCGCAATGCGGAACTGCGCCGCTTGAATCAGGCCATCGAACAGACATCTGAGGCGGTCGTGATCACAGACCTGCGGGGCGAAATCGAGTACGTGAACCCGGCCTTCGAGCATATCACCGGCTACAGCCAGGATGATGCCCTCGGCCAAAACCTGCGCATTCTCAATTCCGGTGAACACGACGAGGCTTTCTTCCGTGAGATGTGGCAGACCATTCTAGCCGGTGAGGTCTGGAGCGGCTCGCTGACCAACCAGAGAAAGTCCGGCGAGCTTTACCACGAGGAGATGACTATCACGCCGGTTTACGACGAATCGGGAGCCATCGTGAACTTCGTCGCCATCAAGCACGATGTAACCAAGCGGGTGCGGGCGGAGGCGGCGTTGCGGGAGTCGGAACAGAAATATCGGATCATGATAGAACAATCCAACGATATGATCTGGACCCTGGACATAGATGGGAATATAACTTTCTTCAATCAGCGCTCCGAGGAACTCAGCGGTCACCGGTTCGATGATTGGCAGGGCAAATCCTTCGTGCCGCTACTCGAAGAAAAAGACTTGCCACTGGTAATGGATGTCTTCCATAAAATCCTGAAGGGAGACC
>JBDRGC010000289.1:0-4306 GCA_043818215.1 Chloroflexota bacterium
ATGAACGCTGTGTTCCCAAGGAACCCAGGCGAACAACTTCGTCAGCGTTTGGGAATTCAGCCATCCGCAGTTTTGGAATTAACCCGGCTCCTTTATTTTCTTTTATTGTCGTGCTATTTTGTCTGCTCATCAAAGAGAATATCTTTAAACATTCCCCAAATCTCGCTGTACCAATATCTCACGTTGGCTCAACTCGTCCAATACCCGCAGCAAAATCCAATAGATCACCAATTGCACGCCGCTCAAGGTAAACATGGCGCTGCCCAGCAGATAAAGCCATAGACGGGCAATATCCCAACCGTTCAACCCCAGGGCCAGGCTCAGAAGCCCCATCCCCAATCCCACAAGCATACCCAATATGCCCAGCCAGCTAAAATGGCGGTCGAGGGGCGGGTCGAAAATAGGGCGGCCAAACAGCCCTTGCCGGACAGGCCGTTTGCTGAATAATGCAATCAAGTAATTGAAAGTAACCCCCAACGCAAAGACGTTGATCCCCCCCACCCCGGAAACCAGAGCGGCAAACAATGCCCCGATGCCCCACGGCCCAATGTCGGTGACCCCGCTCAAGCGCGAGACAACCAATCCCAGGGCGACTATGAGAGCCAGCGCGATCCCGGCAAGCCCGATCAAACCAAGAATTCTGACAGGGTTATAGGTCAGCACCGTCCAGATAATGGAGGAGAGGAAGAGAGAACCATCTCGAACAACACTGAGCTTGGAGCGTCCCACCCGTTCTTCATAGCGGATGGGCACTTCGACCAACTTGATCCCCTCATGAACAGCGCGGGTGCTCATCACTGGGGTCAGATTCAATCCATCGGGCAGGGGATATAACTGTTCGAGAATCTCTCGCTTGAAGACGCGCATCCCACTGGCGGGATCAATGACACGTTGACGGCCCAAAATGGTGATCAGGTTCGACCATAAGAGATTACCGATCTTGCGCATCAGCGGCATTCCGCTTGTATCCCCCGAACGACGGGAACCCACCACAAGATCAGCCCCATTCAAAGCGTGTTGACACAGATTAGGGAAGTGCTCTGGGGGATACGTGCCATCAGCATCCAGAAACCCCAACAGATCACCCCGGGCGGCGCACCAGCCTGTCTTGAGGGCGGCGCCATATCCCTGGTTGGAAGCATGTTGGATGAGTTTGACCTGTGGGTAAGACCGGACAATTTCGGCGGTGCGATCCTTGGATCCATCATCAACAACGATCAATTCCAGGCCAGCAACGCCCACTTCAGCTAGAGCCGGTTCAATGGCTAAAACGCGTTCTACAATATCGGCAATCCCGTCCTCTTCGTTATAGGCCGGAATCACCACAGATAGAACGGTTGAGTTTATGGCATTTTTGTTACTCATAAGTGATAGACCTTCCCTCGATTTGATCTTTGCCCGGATATCTTCCTGATCACTTTGGCAGGGACGCCCCCAACCACCGTATGCGAGGGTACATCTTCGGTAACCACCGCACCAGCGGCGATGACCGCTCCTTTGCCCACTCGCACCCCATCAGTAACGACCACATTCGACCCCAGCCAGACATCATCCTCGATGATGATCCCTTGAGCGGTGATCCCTTGTTCGATGAAAGGGCGTTCAGGATCATCGAAAATATGGTTGACTGCGATGATCTGGGTGCCTGGAGAAGTGTAGACCCGGTCGCCGATATTCACGCCACCCTGACCACGAATGACGTTGTATTCTCCGATCAAGCAATCCCGTCCAATTTTGATCCCGGCGTTGGGCAGATCGCGGAAGTTGTAAACATGCAGAATTGCGCCGTGCATAACAATTGTGTTAGAGCCTATTTCTACGCCTTTAGAACAGGCATGTATGTACACACTTTCATCCAGATAGCTGCCATGTCCAAGGCCAATATGATCGGCAAAGCGCAGACGCACATTGCGCTCGATGGCTGCTCGCCCATCCGTATGCAGTATCAGCCGGTAGAGCAACCCCCGCAGCCCGATTCCTACCAGGGTGGGCACCCAGCCAACGAGCGCTTGTAGCGTCTGTTCAAGCAGGTATCTGCCGGGAGAACTGGCCTGCCGAGTGAGATAGAGACGGACTTGCGAGAGATCATCAGCCGGAGCGGGCGACAATCAGGATGCCTCCCACGATTACAGCGATGCCTACCCAACGTCCAGCGGGAACCGCTTCATTTAAGATGAAATGGGCCACCACCGGAACCAGCACAAAATTTAGCGCCAGGAAAGGGTAGGCCAGGCTGAGATCCACTCGTCGCAACACACCCATCCAGGCCAGCGCACCGCCGCCATACAGCGCCAGGCCCGCCAGCACGTAGGGGTTTAGGAAGAGCCGCCAGACCTCGTTGGAAACCAATCCCCGCCCTTGCGAAAGACCGTATTTCAGGCTCAATTGACCCATTACGGCTGTCAATATGGAAGCTCCGATGAGCATCCAAGATATCGGCGAGATCACCATTTTATCCAATCGCAACCTTTGCATGTTCTCGCTTTCCACTGACCTCCGCGCGCCAAAAAGGACGGCGTTGCAAAGCATCTTCATCCTCCAGTCCATTTTCTTCGATGTAGATGATCTTGCTCCCTTGGGGTTCGAAGTGGAAATCTACCGGTTTGAGTTCGGGTAAGGCGCGCACGATAGCTGCATGGCGTTCTGGCGGTGCGTACACCAACAAGAATCCCCCCCCACCGGCGCCAAGGATCTTGCCCCCGAGCGCGCCAGCCTTCCGGGCACGGGCGTACCAATCGTTGATCCTCGGGTTGGAGATGCCGCTGGCCAGATGTTGTTTAGCCAACCAACCTTCGTGCAAAATTTCCCCGAAGGTCTCCAGGTCGTTCACCTGTAAAGCACCACATAAATGTTCAGCCAGTTTCACCATATCCCGCAGAATCGCTCGTTTGCCAGGATCTGAAATGGCGTTGAGGGATTGTTCTTCTAAGATGGTTGTAGAGGCGCGAGTGAGGCCAGTGTACAGCATCAAAAGCCCTTTCTCTAACGCCTGACGGGTTTCGGGTTTGCAGATCACCGGGTCAACATAGACGCTCTCGTCACCATTGAAACGGATATGTTTCAAGCCGCCATACGCGGCGATATACTGATCTTGTTTTCCTATTGTCCGTTCACAGCGCTCAATTTCAACCTCGCAGGCCTTGGCGGCCAATCGTTCTGCGCCCGCGTGAACTCCAATATGGGCGTACAGAGCATTGAGCAACCCTACGGTATAGGTGCTCGAAGAACCCAGCCCCGTGCCCTGGGAGGGGATATCCGAGATCGAAGTGACTTCGATCCCCCCATTGATCCCGACCATCCGCAATGACTCGCGAATCAACTCGTGGCGTAAATCATCTACTCGATCCACCATTTCGGTTTTAGAGTAGCTGGCTCGAATTTGGTGATCAAATTTTTTATTAACTGTAATGTAAATAGATTTATTGATTGCCGTGCTGATGACTGCACCCCCCTCCTGACGGTAAAACGCCGGGAGATCTGAACCGCCCCCAGCAAAGCTGATTCGTAAAGGAGTTCGAGAAATAATCACCAGGCGCCCACCTCACCAAACCTGCTAATCCAATTCGGTAAACTTAATCCAACTCTCAACGCCCTACTCCCACGTAACGAAAACATGATTACAAGCACACTATCCCGATGACGGGAGTTGCTCTCTGAGGATTCTGATCGAATCTGAAACGCGTTCATAATCTGACGGGTGAGGAACGACATTAGCAGTTGGACTATGTTTCTGCGGCTCAATCGTTTGCACATCCAAATCGGCTGTTTTCAGTCTATGTCTAATCGCGGTAACGATGGCGTCAGGTACATGGACAGGCTCATCTCCGAGACAAACAAGCCCAATAGTGTTTGGCATCCATAACAACGCTGAAAGGTTGATCTGATCGAGATCCGCGCGGACAAACAGATAACTTTGAAAATAAGGCTCTGTTTTCTCATCACGATGTTTTGTGGCTTTCCCTCCAACGCATGGGCAAACAGCATCGAATCCCTGGTCTTGCAGCAGACGGGTTACTATTTTCTCTTTATGTGGTTTGCTTTGGAGTACGTACCAACGAGCCGTCATCTCATTTGCCAGGATTAAGGTAACTACTCAGCCAGCCCCCCTGACCCCCCAACCCTTCGGCGTCGCTCCCCACTCCCTTTGGTCGGGGACTTCGCAGGACAGGCTTTGGGGGGAACCCGTATTACTCAGCCCAATTTTGGAGGGAACCCGTGTTGCTCCCCCCAGGATTTTTTGGGGGGGGTAGGGGGGCGCTTCGGGCGTTGTAAAGCCAGATTCATCGTCTGCCTGAGTAGTTTGACA
>JBDRGC010000290.1:0-2832 GCA_043818215.1 Chloroflexota bacterium
GCACCTCGCGGCCCATAGATACGCTGTTTTTTCGTCCATCTCATCTCCTTTTCTATTTTCCCTTTTTTGCCCTTGCCCTTGCAAGCGCATTTGTAATAAATCTTGTCCCCGCGCCAATCTGTAGAAAACGCGGTGATGGGACGGCCACATTGCGGGCAGGTCATCTCATCCTCCAATCCGGGCCGCGCATATCTACGATGCGCACGCCGTGGGCGGTCATCTGCCTACTTCCATCTCTCCGAGCGTCAGCGTCTCAGGCTCAAAGTATAATCCCCATACGTGATTCCCAACGTCGCCGCGTTGTTTCCACATTTTCAGGATCATCAAATCCTCAGTAACGGCAAATGAGCGCCCATCACTGAACTGGTAGAACTCCTTGCCCATCTGTGACGGGTTGAGGTATTGCGCCGGCCGTAGTAGTGCATAGAGTTTGTCGGCGTCCTGGAGAATTGCGCTTGCCCACTGGCAATCGGCGGCGGTGGGCATTTTATTGTCGTAGCGGTCAACCTCCTGACGGGCCTGCGCTCCCACGTAAACCGGGCAACCTATCCGCATCCCCAGGTCGTTGATGGACTTGACTGCCTCCGTAACCTCCTCGACCTTGTTGGCAATCCTACGTACAGGCACGCGCTGGATATAGTCGAAAAGCGTCAGCGTGGGCTTGATTCCATAATCCTCTTCCATCGTCTCTATGGCCGAAAGTACCGCCTCTGGCGTCATATCCGGCGCCCGCTTCCCTTGCCGTGCCCGCTCGATCCCGTGTCCGATAATCCACACCGGTGGGAACTGGGCAAGCTGTGACGCTTGCTTCTTGATGACATCCAGCGGCACGCGCCCCCAGGCCAGGTCAGTGATAGTATACCCGGCGGGCGGTATGAACATCTTGGTAAGTTCCTCTGCGCTTTCCTCCCAGGTGACGAACACCACGCACTCGCTCTCTCTCTTGCCCCTCGCCAGGATGCGCCGGGCTTCCGTGCGGGCCAGGTAGGCCAAGATCGAAGTTTTCCCATGCCCTGGGCGTCCCAAGATCACGCCCATCTCACCTGCCCGAATGGGAATGACCACCTTGTCAATCGCCGGTATGCCCCAGGTGCAACCCTCTGTAGCCTGAATGCGTTCGGCCCAGGCCACGTAACTCTGGGCCAGTTGCGCCGGTGAGTGTACCAGTACCCGAAAGTCGTCTCGTTTAGGTTTCGTTGTGCTCATACCGATAAGCTCCCGAACTGTCCGTTGCCAGCTCCCCCGCTGCGTTTCTCTGCGGCGGCGGCGGCTACCATCCCCTCGATAGACCAGGGGTCTTTGATCGTCAGTTTGTCCTCTCTCATCTTGCGGGCCGTATCCATCACCAGTGCGCGGTCGTACTCCCCGGCGGCTTCCAGGCAGGCGGCAAGTCCAGCCGTCCAGCCCTTTACGCTTTTTGGTCTGGACCATATTGGCCGTAGTCCCAGCGACTTGTCCAGGTCGCACCCCAGCCTCAGCACTGGCTCGGCGTTCGGGCCATACCTGCGCTTCTGCCGCTGTAGCTCCTCACTCTCAGCGCCCCACAACCGCCAGGGTTCACTTACCTTTTGCGTCCAGTCGCCGGTGGAAGTGATCGGCTCTGCTTTTGGTTCGGTGCGTGGGCCAAAGATGGCATCAAGGGCAATTTCCCCACCGCTCATTTCCTCTGCTGGCTCTTGTTCTGGTTCTTCATCAGCAGGAAGAGAACCAGCGTCACCGTCTGCGGTGACATGCTTTTGTGTAGTCTCTGAGGTAGTCTCTGGAATAGTTTGCAGGTTTTCCGCATCCTTGTTTGTAGGTTTCCCACTTTCTTGCTTGCTGTAAAAGGCGTCCATCAGTTCTGCCAGTCGGTCAGTGTTGACCCTGTAGTGAAGTCGGGCGGGTATACCAGCCAGCTTTTCATCAATCACGCCAAGCTCGCCAAGCTTCTTTCTTGCGCCTTCTTGCTCGCACCGTGTCAGCCCTGTCTCGTCTTCCATCTCTGCCTGAGTCTTCCAGATAAACCCGTCTGGGCGTTTGCCCTTACCAGTCCAGTACAGAAGTTGACACAAGAACACAGCGGCTTTGACACCGCCAACTATCCGGGCAATGTCCGGGTGGTATGCCACCGGGCGGTCTGCTAGTAATCCCATTACTGTTGATTTACTCATCTCTCAAACCTCGCTTGTTTTCCACGTCTCAACGCTTCATTTACCAACACCGTGCCCCAATACTCGGCAAAGAAGTGGGGCCAGAATCCAGTATCACGGGAATTGGGGCAACAATAGTATACTCTGTCCTCAATCTCCCCCACGATAGCGACAGGACAAAGGGAGTTTACTGCCAGCAGCCCGGCCTTATGTAGCGTCGGCGTTTCCTCTGCAATCCCGATAAATACGTCCAGGGTGGGCTTTACCTCAATCCACATTAGCAGGTCACGGCATAGGAAGTCAGGCAGGTAACAAGTGCCGTCGTCAAATGCGTAGCCCTCGACCTCATATTCCCATTTGATACCCAACGCATCCAGCACAATGGCCCATCGCGCCTCTTGGCGGGAACGGAAGCGGTAACCGTTGTACTCAGTCTCTATTGCTTGCATACCGGCCTCGCCAGTTCCAGATACCGTTCTATGTCGGCCTCACCCGCTCCGTGAAGTACGATCATATCATCAAGTTTGGCAGGCAGGTCTACCACCCGCGCTCGTTGGCCCAGGATACCGGCTAGCCGTTCCGCGCTCTCCGCTGCGTCCGGGTCAAGTGCGACAAAAATGGCCGGGACATTGGAGAACCATCCCAGCCATTCCATCTTAAAATTCCTCTGCCCGCATATCCCTACCGCATCGAATCCGCTTTG
>JBDRGC010000291.1:0-4935 GCA_043818215.1 Chloroflexota bacterium
TCCAACAATGCTAATTTTTTTTGGTTCAGTCAACTCGGTGTAGGTACTCACCAGCGACGGACTTGCGGGGTTGCTGACATCGAAAACGTGCAGTTGCACCCCATCAGCTACAAACAGGTATTCCCCCGACACAGCCAGCGATACTTCACTTAAATGGCTCCAGCTTCTCGCATAGCGGTTGTCAATGACCAGATCGCTGGGGTCAGAAATGTCCAGTGTGTAGAAATCATTGTTACGGTCGCCCAGGTAGGCGGTATTTCCGTCCACTGCCACGTCCCAGGCCTCCCCTGCGCAATGGTACTCGTAGACCAGCGCTGGGGCGGATGGATTACTCACATTGACGATCTTGAATCCATCCCAGGTGTCAGCGATGTAGGCGTAGCCGTCAGCCACAGCAACTCCCTCGGCGCGCCCCGATGTGTTGTAAAAACCGATCTCGTTGGGGGCGGCAGGATTCGACACATCTATGAAACGGACGCCGTTATCCCAGGTCGCCAGATAAATGGTGCTGCCGTCCAATGCCAGATCGTAGCCTTCCCCAGGGGCGGCGACGGAGCCAGCCATCACCGGGCTTGTCGGATCGGAGACGTTGACGACAACAAAGTTGGGATCTCCGGACGCGTCTGCCAGGTAGGCGTGATCCCCCGAAACGAGGACATCGCGCGCGTACGTGGACGCGTAGGTTCCTTGCCAGGTCGGGTTCGCGGGATTGCTCACGTCCAGGATTTGCAGGCCGCCCCCTCCGGCCGCGACGTAGGCGTAGTCCCCGGTCACATACACGCCATGAGCAATACCTATGCTACCGTAGTGCCCTACTTCGGTAGGCGTGGCGGGGATAGAGATGTCAAAAATGCGGAAGTCGTCAAAGACCGAAGCGACGTAGGCATAGTCGCCAGAGACTGCAATCCCATCGACCCTCCCAGAAGTAGCAAAGTTGCCTACTTCGGTGGGCGCTGCCGGAGAGCTGATATCGATAATATGTACACCTGCTTCCCCCACGGCGACATAAGCGTAAGTCCCCGCCAATTCGATATCGCGCACCACGCCGGACAGGATGCCAGATTGACCGATCTTCACCGGCTGGGCCGGGTTGGTTATATCCCAAATCACCAGCCGGGTGCCGATGCCAATGTACACATAATCACCTTGTACCTCAGTAGCGTAGATCATGCCCCCCACTTGCCCGATGGGAACAAAGTCTTGTTGAGGGGTCAGGTCACTGGGATTTCGCGTGGAAGGCGGCAGGGGTGGGGATTGTGGCAGAGCAGCGGTTTCCGCAATTGGCAGAATCTCACTGGATGCCCTTGTCGCGAGACTCGTTGGTACGACAGAGAACATAAGAAAAACCAGAACAACTAAAGTGTAAGCGTAGATATTTTTATGATGCTTATTCATGACAACTCCTTTTTGCTATTTCACTTTCCTGTTTTCGTCCAACACCTATTATACCGGAACTTGCCCTGTATCTTATCCACAAAGTAGGGAAGTGTTCCCAACCTGGCAGCGGAGTGTAGCGGATTAGCGGATTCGCCCGCGCAGGCCGCAGCCTCTCCGCTACTCCGCTACAGTCCGCGGCAGGTTCTCCACGGCTCAACCTGGCAGCGGATCATAGCGGAGTAGCGGATTCACCCGCGCAGGCCGCAGTCCAGACCGCGCAGTTCCTCCCTATCCCAACGAGTTACCCCTGGAACATTACCGCGGTGGGGTATAATTGGAGACGAAAAGGAGTACTCCCATGCGCAAATTCTCATCTTACGGTCCCATCGATACCGACTCACACTATCACGTTCCCCGCACGGAGTTGATCGACTTAGCTGAAACCCAGGTACGGGGAGAAAATCCTGCCAAAGGCGGACACTACATCACCATCTGGTCACCCCGGCAGGCGGGGAAGACCTGGATCATGCAAAACGTGCTCTGGCGTATGCAAAAGGATGAGCGGTTCGATGTACTGAAAATCAATCTTGAGCATCTGAAACAAGAACAGGAAGTGGATAGTATTGTCCAAACGATTGCCCAAGAAATTATCGACGATTTAGGGTTAGCACACCCCACGGTGCAGAGACTCAAAGAGTTTTCCAATATCTTCAAACAGGATGTTTTGCACAAACCGCTCATCTTGATTCTGGACGAGTTCGACGCACTAGTGCCAGACGCTATCAGCGGCATCGCCGGGGTGTTTCGTAACATTCATATCAAACGCTGCGATCAGGGCCATCTTCCCACCGGGGAGCGGGATTATTTGCTGCACGGCGTGGCCCTGATCGGGGTGCGGGCGGTGTTAGGTGTCGAAAACGTCACGGGTTCCCCTTTCAACATACAGCGCAGCGTCCATATCCCCAACCTGACCTTCGATGAAGTGGAGAGTATGTTCCAGTGGTACGAACGGGAGAGCGGGCAGCGCGTGGAACCGGAGGTCATTGCGCAGGTGTTTTACGAAACCCAGGGACAGCCCGGCCTGGTCTCCTGGTTTGGGGAACTGCTGGCTGAAACTTACAACAAACACAACCCCGCTATCACGCTGCGGGACTTCGAAATTGTCCATTCCGCAGCGCTCAACATCTTGCCCAATAACAATATTCTCAACATCATCAGCAAAGCCAAACAGGAACCCTACCGGTCATTGGTGCTGGATATGTTTCAAACCACAGAGAAACTCCCCTTCAGATACGACGATCCCGCTACCAATTTTCTGTACATGAACGGGGTGGTTGCTCAGGAAAGCGTGGATGAGACCACCCATTACCTGAAATTCCCCGCGCCCTTTGTGCAAAAACGACTGTTCAACTATTTCTCCAATGAGCTTTTTCGTTATGTGGGCCGGCTGTACCAGCCCTTCGAAAGCCTGGAAGACACCATCACCGATGACAGCCTGCACATCCCCAACCTGTTGCGGCGATACGAGCGCTATCTGCAAGAGAACCGGCATTGGCTGCTGAAAGACGCCCCCCGGCGCACCGATTTGCGCATCTACGAAGCGGTGTACCATTTCAACCTGTACATGTACCTCGCCCGGTTTTTGCAATCTCACCGCGGGCAGGTTTTTCCTGAATTCCCCACCGGCAATGGCAAAATAGATTTAATAATCCGGTATGTTGGACAAATGTATGGGCTGGAAGTCAAAAGCTACCAGAATGCCTTCGCATACCGGGAAGCGCTGGGGCAGGCCGCGCAGTATGGGAAGCAACTGAAACTGGACGAAATCACGCTGGTCTTCTTCGTCGAGGCCATAGACGCGGCCAGCCGGACGCAATACGAAGCGGTCTATCACGATGCCGAGACCGGCGTGACCGTGCGGCCAGTCTTCGTGGCCACGGGCTAACCGGGAGGCATCTCCGGGAAACAGGAACAGGATTCCGGTTCGAGGCGAAGCTTCATTAGACGCTTACACCCTGAATTGAATGAACCATTTTTCAGTAGAGTTATGGATGCTTCTATGATTTGAACAGGATATCGACATGACCCCCAACAAAGGTCTCGCATTAGCAGAACTCTTCGATTTCCTCATCCAGGAAGCCGTGGCACACTTTGCAGGCTGGGATTTCTCATATTTGGATTGGCGCAAAGTCGATGCGCCGTTGAGTTGGTCGTACGTCAGCGAGGTGCTGCCGCGCGTCCGCAAGGCTGCTTCTCTGTTGGATATAGGCACCGGCGGTGGGGAGATGCTCGCCCGTTTTGCGCCCTTTCCGCCGGAAACTTACGCCACCGAGTCATACCCGCCAAACATATTGATTGCCCGCGAGCGGCTGGAGCCTCTGGGCGTGAAAGTCGTGGAGATGGGGAATGAAGACAAAAGGACGCCCTTCGAAAACGATTTCTTCGATTTGATTCTCAACCGCCACAGCTACTACTGGCCGCCGGAACTCTACCGCATCATGCAGCCCGGCGGCATCTTCATCACCCAGCATGTCGGCGACCGCAACGATGTGGACATCCGGGCATTGCTGGGCGCGCCGGACGACAGCGTCGATGGGGCGTGGAATCTGACCAAAGCAATTGGTGACCTCCGTCGTGCCGGCTTCCGCATCATCGAGCAGAAAGAAGATATCTACCCATCTCGCTTCTACGATGTGGGCGCCATCGTCTACCAACTCAAGGCAGTCCCCTGGCAGATCCCCGATTTTTCGGTGGAGAAGTATTTCGAGCGGCTAAAGGAAGTTCACGAAATGATCCAACGTGAGGGGTATATGGAAGTGCTCGAACATCGCTTTTTTATCGTAGCGGAGAAGGTTGGAGACGGGAGTCGTTAATGTATTGGTGATTATTTGCTTTCCCCCGAGAAGCCGCCTATAACGACATTTTGCCGTAAAACGCACCGTATGAAACCACGGCGGCGTCTCGGTCAGAGAAGGGTTTCATACAAGAATATACTTGTGACAAGTCAGCTTGCGTAAAAAGCCCCAGATCAAATCAGCCAGCCATCTGCACAGTCCGACCAATGTTCAGAGTAACGCTGGTCACATCTTCGTTTGCCAGAACCTGGCTTGCAAAAAGAATTTCCAGACCCAGAGGTAGGCCTTTTTTATCAACATCAATAAAAATATATTTGCTGACTTCGCGAGTATCGTCTACCTCGCCTTCGCGCAACTGAATATAGATGGCATCAGCTTGAGGATCGTAGTCAATTTGCATCTTTATTTTCCTTACCGGTGTTTTACCCGTGGTTTGATAACTGTGTAAATCAAATAAACATTTGCTCTTGATTCGCTATATACAACCCGTACTTCACGCTCACCGTACGGAATTGCTCAAAATGTTAGGGGTGGATTGCATCCCAAAGGATGCTTACCCACTAATAAAACCGAATTGTAAATGGTAAATGGTGAATTATAAATGGTAAATGCGGGCGGCGCTGTATGCACTTCATTTACAATTTACCGTTCACCATTTACCATTTACAATTTCACTACCCCCTGCATAATAAAGCAGTTCTAT
>JBDRGC010000292.1:0-14374 GCA_043818215.1 Chloroflexota bacterium
GTCCCAGAGGCTTCGCACCCCATCGGCGTCCCGGAGGGACGGTTTTCCCGATAACGCACGCTCTGGTAGGGTACTGGTGGCCGAACACCAAGTTACATCCCGATTACTCGGTTGTAACAGTTACACACGCGACTTCGTGTCGCAAAACGAGATAATAACCGGCTTGGCGTTTTTGCCCCTAACGCTGCTTTCACCAGAACCAAACTTAGCTTTCCGCGCCGCGTACCACCTTGGCGCCGGGTAGCAGGGGAGCATTGCTGCTCCCCCGCCCCCTAAGAACCGTGCGTGCCAGTTTCCCGGCACACGGCTCAAGCCTCTCAAACGCCTTGCGGAACAAGACGCGGTTCAGCCAGAACATATCTGGCTTCCCCTTCACGATACACATCTGCTGCCACCAAACTTTCGTTCAAGGGCGCACCAGCTAGGCCGAAGCCTGCCGTCATCTGCTTTCCCTCATGAGGGTAGTTTATCAGATTTTCTCGTACCCAAAGGGTATGATATGATGAGCGACCTGGATGGGAAGTACCCAAAGGGCATGATATCTGCCCGCTTTCGCGTGGAGTAATAACTCCTATCTCCTGCATTATTGGACTTTGGACAAATTTATACTGATAGAGCGGGCAGACCCGCCGTAGAACTCCTTTAGAGCAATTTTACTGCGAGCAGGTGAGTTATTCGGGGGTTTGAGCAAAGGTCATTTTTGCTCAAACCCCCGAATAATTATCTCCTAGCACTCGTGTGGGCAGTGTGCCAAGTTACTGGGCTGAATAAGCACTGGGTAAGGCAATTTAGTGCGCCATTCAAAGGAAACAGACGACAAACAGCCCTTCCTGTCGCCAAACCGGTTGTCCAAAGTCCAAGCATTATTATAATGCCCTTTAGGGTCCACAGGAGCATTCGCTTCTTCCGCCATCCCATACCCGCAGACCCATCAGCGTTCCTTGCGGCTCGCTTTCCCGAATAGATAGAGCATCTACCAGGAAGTCTACGGGCTAACCACTGCCTGCACTGAGCTTGTCGAAGTGTTCCGTGCAAGTACCAGATGTATGGCTTAGGCTCTGCCTCTCCGCCGGGTGTGCATCATCTGCGATAGGTGAGTTGGGAGCACCTATACCTGACCCCTCGCCTTTTGGCACTCAAGCCTGTAAGTCCTTCTGGGACTAATCAGCACCTTTGGCTTGTTCGCCATTACGACGTTTACCAGCAGTTCACATATGTTAGCCGTACCATACTACTCTCGCCCCCGACCGCCGTGGTGCTGGCAGTCGTCACGGCCGCTCACGCTTTCGTGACCACCCTAAAGGGGTGAGGGATACTTTTGTCCCGAAGGCTTCGCACCCCATCAGCATCCTTTGCAGAATGGTTTTCCTGATGACGCACGCTTCGGTAGAGTACCGGTAGCACATCGTCCCAATGTCTCTATGGGAGAACACCGGGTTTGTTGCTGCTATTGCAGCCAAACAGCTACTTGCACAGCTTCGTGTCGCACCCCAACGGAATAATAAGCGGATGGTGTTTTTTGCCCGAAACACTCTTGGTAAGACATCAAACTTGAAAAATCGCGCCGCGTAACCTATGGCGTAGCCATTCCGCTTGATTTAGGGTTGGGCCACACTTTTTCCCTATCGACACCTTATGCCATCACTCAATATTTTTCCCAGTGCAGAACTTCTGCCAACGGTTTCTTCTCTTGCGTAGGCCATTCAACTGGTACACCTATGGGAACAAGTGTCAACAACCTCCTATCCTTTGGCACTTTTAGCAACTTCTTAAATTCTTCTTCTCGTGGCAATGTATATCCTTCAAGCCAACATGAACCATACCCAAGTGCTGTACTCGCAATCAACATATTCTCTACTGCCGCAGCACCATCTTCTAACCACCATCGAGATGAAGGATCCATTACAACAGCTATGATTGCCCCTGCTTTATCCATCCACTGTGATGCCACCTTCAGTTGTTCTATCATATTTCTTTCTGTTACCACGATAAATTCCCACGGCTGTTTATTGTGTCCTGTCGCAGCAAGTCTCCCAGCATCTACTATCGTCTCTAAATCCTCGCGCGGAATCGCATCCCCAGTATATTCGCGAACACTCCTTCTCTTTCTTATCGCTTCTATAGCATCCATTTGTAATATTCCTCCATTTATTCAACACTGCGGCACAACGGAATAATAAACCGCCGTGCGTTTTGGCTCCGAGCGCTGCTGATATTATAACCAATCTTTGCAAATCGCGTCGCGTACCCTCCGTGCGAAGCACGGTCGGCTTCATTAAAGGGGTGCGATCCGTTCACTCGAAATTGTACTGCAAAGTACATGGGATGAGTGGCAAAGGTCGCCATTTTTCGGACTTGTCATCCGAAAGATGATGTACTTTGACAACTGAGTGTCCATGTTGGTGAAACTCCAACTCTCCAGATGGTGGAGCGAGAGCACTACCCTACGGCGGGCGACTGGTTATCAAATGTCGGAGTGCAAGGGTAGAAAGGCGGTCGCCAAAGGCACACTCCGTGAGCTGCTAGCCGAAAGCGGCGACACGCCGAGCAAGTGGTCACACCTGCACTTAACCGCAGGCGCAAGTGTGGTAAACGATGAGTGAAGGCATGGTTGAAGCGTCGTCACACCTGCACTTGCCGTGCGGTGCAAGTGTGGAGAACCTGCGGAAACGGCTGTTACGCAGGCCCAAACGGGAATGAGTTCTGGGTCACCCAGTCCCTACGTGGGTGATTTCCACCCCTTATGAACTCCGGCGTTACTTATCCCCTTTTGGGGAAAAGTACCTACCTAAAGTCACAAACCAATGAACCTTCGGAATGGAGTAACCTATCGGTGGCTCTCCTTATTTGGAGGAGGCAACCAGCCGTACACCTGCACTTGCGTGCGGTGCAAGTGTGCCCCGATGGATAGGATGGCCCAAGAAGCCAATGCCTGGGGTAGGTGTACGGCTAGCATTAACTGTCTTTTCTATTCCAATCTGGTTTTCTCTAAATAATGTGCTTCTTGTACCAACTGACTACGCTTTGGCCCGGGTTTCTCAGTTTTTAGCTGCCCATATATCTCAATATACCTTGAGCGGATCTTTTGAAATTCTGGTCTTTGATACTCATCTCTTATCCAATCGAGTGCTTGCTTATCCCACAAATCTACTAATACTGGAGGAAGGTACTCCATGTATTCCTTCATCACTAAGTTTGAGCCATGCCAAATATCTAGTTCGTCTTGCTCTATCCCCAAAATGTATGGAATTATGTAAAGGTTGGACAGCATCATCTCTAAAAGTTTTCTGGATGCTTTAGTTTTATCTCCTGATCGATATAATGCGAAAACCCAACATAACGAATGAAATGGTTCGCCTATATCATCAGAAAATTCCCCTTCAAACCAATTATATGACTTGATTGCTCCTTCAATATCTCCCATTAGGACGTATAGAGGTCCAAGCAAATATCTTTTGCCATATCCATCACTTATGAAACCGAACTTCTTTTCTTCCTTCTGAAGTTCTCGCTCATAACGTTTTATGCGTTCTTTTATTTTTACCGTTGTTTTTGGAAATTGATACATGACTTTTTCCTATTACCCGTTGCCCTAAAATCACCATCAAATATTACGATGAAGGTGATCTAATTTGCAGATCCCACCGAAGCCATCACCTTCTCCATACCAAGCAAATTAGATCACCGGCTTTGCAATTCTAGCGTTTATTGGGTACGGAAGCAACTTTGGCGTGGACAATAATCCGAATTTAAGCACCATCCCGATGCCAATGTCGCGCTCTTGCTTTTGGAGAACCCCACCATAATAAAATATATTGCCAGCGGATAGGTACAACTTTACGCGCTCACAAACAGTTGTTCGTAGACCTTTACTTCTCGTTTGATCCTTTATGTCAATTCTTGCTCTGCTACTTCAAGATCGTATCTCACCTGTAATCGCAACCATACGCCAGCACTTGTACCAAAATATCGTGCCAACCGCATTGCAGTATCTACTGTTACTGATCGTTTACCATGTACGATCTGGCTTATCCGTATTGGCTCAAACCTAATGGCCTCATAAAATCTTCAAACGAAAATATTTTGACCGGGTTTGCAATCATTGCCTTGTTGCGCACAGAAGTGGCTTTGGTATGTAGATCAAATTCTCGCGCGAATTTCATTCAGAGTTCTTCGGATTACAGTTTCAACAGGGTATGACAAAACTACTGACAAATTCTCACTTTTCGCTTCTTCAAGAAGCCATTTCCCGTACAAAAAACTGGCATGCGCAAATGCCTGCTGTATCTCTTGATTATTTTTGCAGAAACCACGACCACGGTTTCGTAGATTATTCAATATCCGGTCTTCGTCATCCTCCACGAGAAACATAAAATGGATTTTACTACTATTTTCGATCTTCACCTGTTCATTTTCTTTTTGAAAGACAAGTTGGCTGGCTAACGCTGGCAAAATTCCATCGCCCTCGATTATTACTTTCCCTGAACTTGAAACAATTAAATGATGTTCTATTATCGCTATGAGTGGTCTTGCAATCGCGTTTCCCACTCGTATCCAATCTTCTACGATTATTTTAGGTATTTTCCACTGTTCTGGTGTGTAGTTGAGAAAAACGTGTAAATCTGGCTGTTTGGATGGAGATGTAACCTGTTGAATGGCTATTCGTACATCGTCGACGAGTAAACTCGATATCCGAAAATGGCGCGTAAGTTCTTGCGCTAGATATGTTTTCCCTGCTCCAGTATTCCCACCGATGAGGATAACTTGCCAATCAATTCCATCCATGATTTAACATTGCCCGATCATCGAACCTTATGTTTGCAACCCAACCATTAATTATATGGAACCTTCATCATAAGCCTCATCCGTGGGGCACTATATGGATTTGTTCCATATAAACTGATATTATATTATAGGGTTATATGGAACTCGGCTATCTGACGGTTGAATCTAAAAACGATTATAACCCATCTCCAACGGGTTTCACGTATCAAACGGCGAATTCATTACTCGGCAAAAGTGGAAAGCTGAGAGAAAAATAAAAACTCCGCGCTCTTCTACCTGATAATCCCTTGCCATTCCCCAAAATTTCCCGTCCCGTCCTCAGCGCGCACTTGTACCTGCCAGGGACCTATCCCGTTCAACTGCCAGCGCCACAAGCTGCACGGCTCATCTACCATGGGTTCGGCCAACCCGCTGTCCCCATCTGTCTCTACCCTCAACTGTCGCACCCCCACATTATCCTGCACCTGGATCACTAATTCTCCACCGGCCCCCAACCGCACTTCTACCACTTCTGGAATACCGAAAATAATCATACACCGCCGTGTGATAGGCGCTATGCTTGCCCAACCGTTCCCGCGCTGCCTGGTAATAGGCCCGTCCATCCTCAGTTTCCAAAATCGATTTTGCTATTGCCGCGGCCTCTTTGATCCGGCCTCGCTGACGGGCCTCCCCAGGGGTAGGCACCCGGTCTGGGTCATGCTCTGGCCATTTGCACACCACCGTCTTATCCCCATATTGCTTGAACACCAGGTTTCCAATCCGCCCACTCAATCCATCGATTATCACATTCCTCTTCACTTTTGCTATATGTATTCCTCCGTAGTTCCTGTATCCATCGTTCAATTATATCCTATTCATAGCCTATTCATAACCTATTCATTACCTATAATACTTATCTTTTCGATAGTGTAACTACTCAGCCAGCCCCCCTGCTCCCCAATTTTGGGGGGAACCCGTGTTGCTCCCCCCAGGATTGGGGGGCAGGGGGGGTGCTTCGGGCGTTGTTTAGCCAGATTCGTTGACTACCTGAGTAGTCACTCGATATAGACTTTCAGAAAAAGATTTTGACTCAGTCTGTCATTCCCAAAGGGACAAGTGTGCGAAGCAGCTTTACCGCTGACACTTGCACCGCACTGCGTTTGGTACAGTGCAGGTGAGCAATCTCATCCCAGGCGAGAAGGAGATTGCTTCACCGAAAAGCGACGGTTCGCACATCGTCCCCTTTGGGGAATGACATCTGGGTAAGCGGAGTCAAAAACATTATCTCAACATCTATAGTTACAACTACCTTGTCTTCGAGAGAGTCCTGATCGAATGGTGCATCGTGTTCGGTACAGGAAAGATGTAAAGACTATTTAACTACCTGACTACCCGACTAACTGGTAAAATACCCCCATGAAACGGTCAATTGAAAAACTCCAAAAATTCTTCAAACTCGAAGCCAGGCGCGGCTATGATAATAAAGCCGTCATGGGCGGCCTGGCCTGTATGCTGGACTCCTGGGTTGCTGAAGCCCGCGCCGACGCCCTCCCCGAAATCTTGATTCAATCGATAACCAGCCGGCTGCAAAGTTACGACAGCCTAAGCCAGACATCACGCAAAGAAGTCTTATTTGGACTCTGGCGGCGCGTCCAGCGGGAAATGGATGGACGGGACCCGGTGGATGATGACAGGTCCCCACAGAAATCCCCGCCCGAGGAGGAAACTCGCAAGCCGGATTCTGCGGGGTCGCCGCCTCTGCCCACGGCGGAATCCAGGCCTCGGGAGCAGTCACCAGCCCCCACATCCCGCCCCGCACCAGCCCCCACATCCCGCCCCGCACCGGCTTCCACATCCCACCCCGCACCAGCCCCCACGTCTCGCCCTGCACCGGTTTCCGCACCGGCTTCCGCACCCCGTTCCGCACCGGCCCCCGAGGGGCCTCCGGCAGCCCTCAACGCCAGTATCACCGTCCTGCCCAGAGTCGGCTATCGATCCGCAAAAATATTGGAACGCCTCGGCATCAAAACGTTGGGCGATATGCTGTATCACTTCCCCCGGCGTTATGACGACTATTCGCAACTCAAGCCCATCAACCGCTTGCAGCATGGGGAAGAAATTACCGTTATTGGCACCGTGCGCAGCGCTCACAGACGCACGCTTCACAAGGGTCGCTCCAGCCTGACAGAAGTGGTAATCAGTGATGGCAGCGGCGTATTGCGGGTCACCTGGTTCAACCAACCCTGGATTGCCCAGCGGCTCAGAGCGGGGACGCAGATCGTGATCTCTGGCAAAGTTGATCAATACCTGGGCCGCCTGACGATCAATAACCCCGCATGGGAGCTGATAGAACAGGAACATCTTCACACCAACCGCATTGTGCCGGTATACCCCCTTACGGCGAGAATCACGCAACTATGGATGCGCAACTCGATGCACAAAGTGGTCTCGTACTGGGCGGCCAAAGTGCATGATCCGCTGCCCAGGTCTGTTTTAGAGGGCGCGGATGTGATGGATTTGCCCACCGCTTTGCAGCAAGTCCATTTTCCCGATTCACAGGAGCAACTCAAAGCCGCCCGCCACCGTCTGGCATTCGACGAGATATTTTTGCTGCAATTGGGCGTCTTGCAACAGAAACGCGCCTGGCAAGAACGCAAAGCCCGCAGATTCGAGGTGGAGACAGAATGGCTGAACGCGCAGCTGACCCGGTTGCCCTTTACGCTTACTGGCGCGCAGCAGCGCGCTTCGAGCGATATGCGCCGTGACCTGGCATCGGGCCACCCGATGAACCGCCTGCTGCAAGGCGATGTGGGGTCGGGAAAAACCGTGGTCGCCGCCATGGCTATCGCAATCGTCACGCACAGCGGAGCGCAAGCTGCCATGATGGCGCCCACAAGCATCCTGGCCGAGCAGCACTACAGAAATTTAGTGCGCATGTTGACTGACGGAAAAAATACCTTGATGCCTGGTGAAATTCGTCTGCTGATAGGCGCCACCCCTGAGGCCGAGAAACGCGAAATCCGAGAAGGACTGGCGTCCGGGGCCATCAAAGTAGTGATTGGCACACACGCCCTGATCGAGGGGCCGGTAGAGTTTGCCGATCTCGAGCTGGCGGTCATCGACGAGCAGCACCGTTTTGGCGTGAGGCAGCGCGCCGCCCTGCGCTCCAAAGGCGACAATCCCCACCTGCTGGTGACAACAGCCACACCCATCCCCCGCTCGCTGGCCTTGACGGTTTACGGCGATCTAGATTTATCGGTGATCGACGAGATGCCCCCCGGCAGGCAGGCAGTGGAAACCCACGTGCTTTATCCCAAAGAACGCGAACGCGCTTACAGGTTGATCCAACGTCAAGTGGAAGCCGGGCAACAGGCATTCATCATTTATCCCCTGGTCGAGGAGAGCGAAACAAGCGAAGAAAAGGCAGCCGTAGAAGAACAGACCCGGTTGCAAAAAACTGTCTTCCCCACTTACAAGCTGGGGTTGCTGCACGGGCGACTGAAGCCCAGCGAAAAAGAAGCCGTGATGACCCGCTTCCGCGATGGCGAATACGATATTCTAGTTTCCACATCTGTAGTGGAAGTGGGCGTAGATATTCCTAATGCCACGGTGATGCTCATCGAGGGGGCGCATCGTTTCGGGTTGGCGCAGTTGCACCAATTCCGCGGGCGGGTGGGACGCGGGTTGGAGAAGGCTTACTGCCTGCTGATTCCCCAAAATGCGGACGCGGTGGAAAACGAACGCCTGCAAGCCATGGCCGAGACCAACGATGGATTTGTACTCGCCGAGCGCGATCTGGAACAGCGCGGGGCAGGCGATTTCCTGGGAACCCGCCAATCGGGCTATTCGGAGCTGCGCATGGCCAGCCTGACTGATGTGAAGCTAATCGAAAAGGCCCGGAGGCAGGCGCAAGCCATGTTCGAGCGCGATCCCGATCTTACCCAGCCGGAGCACCAGCAACTTGTCGACTCGATGGAACGTTTTTGGAGCGAGGGGGAGGGGGATGTTAGTTGAGGGGGCAGAGGACAGAGGACAGAGGACAGAGGGTAGAGGGTAGAGGGTAGAGGGTAGAGAGGCAATGTCATTTAGTTAATGGTCGGTGGCTGGTGGATCATTGCGCAGCATACCCTTGTAGAACGGATCCGCCAGGAGCAAAACAGAAGAGATTGGCACGCTCTGGGCGGATTCGCAATCCGCCGATGGCTTAACTTAATGACATTGAGTGGAGAGTAGAAGCATGATACGGGCTGTATTTCCAGGGACTTTCGATCCTATCCATTGCGGGCATATCGATATTGCAAAACGGGCGACGCGTCTCTTCGATGAGCTTATCGTTGCTGTGTACGATAGGCCCCTAAAATCGCTGCTTTTCTCCCCAGAGACGCGCATCCAATTGGCGGTAGAGGCTTTCGATGGCGATGGCAAAATCAAGGTGGTGGGCTACGGCGGCCTGACAGTAGATTTCTGCCGCCAGATCGAGGCGCAGGTCATTGTGCGCGGTTTGCGGGTATTCTCCGATTTCGAGTACGAATTTCGCATGGCCCTGGCAAACCACCGATTATCACCCGATATCGAGGTGATGGCGCTGATCACCCACGAGGAACACACTTTTCTCTCCGGCAGCACGGTGCGTGAGATTGCCTCGCTGAACGGCGATGTCAGCAGCATGGTGCCTCCCCACGTGGAGGCCGCGCTCAAAGCACGTTTCAGCGAGTTGGGTGAGGGGCAGGATGTTGTGCCGACGTCGTCGCTGAGGGATTGAGGATTGGGGATTGGGGATTGGGGATTGGGGATTGGGGATTGGAGGTTGGAGGTTGGAGATTGGAGGTTGGAGATTGGAGATTGGAGGTTGGAGATTGGAGGTTGGAGATTGGAGGTTGGAGATTGGAGGTTGGAGGTTGGAGATTGGAGGTTGGAGATTGGAGGTTGGAGATTGGAGATTGGAGGTTGGAGATTGGAGATTGGAGATTGGAGGTTGGAGATTGGTCGGTGGCCGGTGGCCGGTGGCCGGCGGTCGGCGGTCGGCGGTCGGTGGTCGGTGGTCGGCGGTCGGTGGCCGGTGGTCGGTGGTCGGTGGTCGGTGGCCGGCGGTCGGTGGTCGGCGGTCGGTGGTCGTCGGTCGGCGGTCGTCGGTCGGAGGTCGGTGGCCGGTGGCCGGTGACCGGCGGTCGGTGGTCGGTGGTCGGCGGTCGGTGGCCGGTGGCCGGCGGTCGGTGGTCGGTGGTCGGTGATCGGTGGTCGGGTACTCAACTACTTGACTATTTGACTACTTCCGTGTAATCTTGGTTTAGAAATTGAAACCTGTTTGTTGAACAATTATTCAAGCTTTAGCACCTCTGAGGGAGAAGCTGCATGGACATATTACATCTCGTAGACCGGCTGGAAGAACTATTCAATGAGAGCCGACCGATTCCCTTCACTCATAATGTGATCGTCGATGAAGACCGGATGCTGGATTTGATAGACCAGATGCGGGTGACGATTCCTGATGAGATGAAAAAGGCCCAGCAAGTGCTGGCACAGCGCGGCCGCATAATGGCCCAGGCTCAAGAAGAGGCCACCCGCACATTGGCATTAGCGCGTGAACAAAGCGAACAACTCGTAAAACGGGACGTGATTGCCCAGGCTGCCAAAGTCCACGCCGAGAATATCATAACTCAGGCTTTAGCAGAGGCCGAGATCACCCGTCAGGAAGCGGATGTGTATGTCATTGATACGCTGACGCATATCGAGAGGGAACTCGAACGGCTGATCAATCAGGCCCGCAACGGCATCATAGCCCTGCAAAACTTATCGAATCCCGGAGCTCCACCAGAGGCAGAATAAATAGCCAGACAAGGCGAAATATTACGAATGCCCCCCGAATTGGGGGGCATTTTTTTTAGGTGTCTCCGGCGACCTGTAAGTCGCAGCAACGAAGGGCAAAAAGTCGGCCTGCGCTGACTGGAGTCTAGCCCACGAAGGTGGGCTTCGTGCTCTTCGTTGAAGCGACTTACAGTCGCCGTCGCGTGTAACGCCAAACGATGCCCCAATCTACCAGCCCCGGGGCGAGGATATTGATCCACACTACCGTCAGCATCGGCCAGGGGATGACCACCATCCGCCGCGGGTGCCTGTCCAGGCGAAGAACCGCATCGGCTACTTTCTCGGCAGTCAATTTCAGAAATTTGGGCGTATGAAAACTGGTTCCAGATTCTACTCCGGTATGTTGCCCAAACTCTGTCCCCGCGACACCGCCCGGATAAAGCCCCGAGACGTGGATGCCCATTCCCGCTACATCCCTGCGCAGCCCCTCCGTGAAGCCCCGAATGGCAAATTTGCTGGCCGCGTACACGCTGTAAGTCGAGGGGACAATCAACCCGGATATCGAAGACATATTGATAATATGCCCGCTCCGCTGCTGGATCATGTGAGGCAGTACGGCGCGGGTGGTCTGGATCACTCCCAACACATTAGTTTGAATCTGGCGTTCGATATCCTCCACCGGATCAAGCTCCTCCAACCACCCCAAGCGTCCAAAACCGGCATTGTTGAACAAAACATCAATCTGTCCGAATTCATCCAACGTGGTGGTCACCAGGTTTTGAATCTGATCCAATCGAGTCGTATCCACCCTCACCGGCAAAGCATCTCCCCCCGCACCACGAATCTCTTGCGCCAAAGGCTGCAAACGCTCCGCCCGGCGAGCGGCTAAAACAACGCGGTAACCTTCCCTGCCAAACAAACGCGCAGTGGCAGCGCCAATTCCCGATGACGCTCCAGTGATGATGATGACAGGCGATGTGGACATGGATTCTCCTTTGTTGAAACGTGAGCAGAGGACAGAGGGTAGAGGACAGAGGACAGAGGGCAGAGGGTAGAGGGTAGAGGGTAGAGGGCAGAGGACAGAGTTCAGATGAAGTGGAGGGGAAACTCGCACACTTGCACACCCGCACACTCGCACACTCGCACACTCGCACACTTGCACACTTGCCACATGCAAACTTGCACACCTGCCACTTGCACACATGCAAACTTGCCCGCCTTGCCCCGACAAATGAGATGTGGGATACTTCCGGCTATCTGCTTTCGACAGAGTATATCGCAACCCAACGAGGAGAACAACCATGCCCCAACGCAAAATGTTCATCGCGATTTTGAGTGCGCTGATCCTGGCTTCGCTGGCCTGCCAGATGACGACTCAGGCCACTCCTACCCCCACGCTGGCACCCCCGCCCCCCACAACGGCACCCACTCCCCTCCCCCCACGTCCGGTTGAGCCAGGGGAAGCAAATCCCGATGAGCCAGTCTTCATCACCGGGGAGATTCCCTTCACATCGCCATTCTTCCTCGATTCTATCGCCGAGGCTTTCGTGATGCTCGAAGATCAGGCCGGATTCATCCAGCGGGATTTGGAGTTCGAGTTTCCCCTCACAAGTCAGGCCATCGGCCCGGTGGAACTGGTTGACGATGACACGGTGGCATTCCAGTTAGCGCTGCCAGCCATCCCCCAGGGGACTTTGACAGACCTGGATAATGATGAGGAAGAAGACACCGGCGTGCAGGTTTTCGCGGTGGCGTACTGGTCGAATACCTGGGGCGGCCCCTTCCTGGAGCAGCGTGACGGTACTGGTTGGTCCAACGCTTACGCCTCCACCACCACCGACTCCGACCGGGATAGCGAAATCGATGGCGGGACGCTGATCGTGTGGTCGCCCGATGACGAGCAGGGTTTCCCAACCGGTTTCGGCGAGGACGGCAAGCTCTTCACCGCAGACGACCCCACCGCCCCCATCCCGCCGGGATACACGTTGGTGAACCTCGACGAGCAGCCCTTCCGCACTTACAAAGAAGCCCGCCCCAACATGGTGCTGTACGAGGGCGATATCGCGGTCAACGATTACGCCGATCAGAGCTACACCGAGGCCTTCGACACCCTGTTCGAGAAAGTCTCCGTGGAGTACCCTTTCACCTCCGACAAGGGCATCGACTGGGCTGCCCTTTACGAGGAGTATGCCCCGCGGGTTGCCGACGCCAGCGATGACGAGGACTTCTTCTGGGCGCTAAAAGATTTTTCGCTGGCAATCCCCGATGCACATATCGGGATCGGATTCAACGATATGATTAGCGGCCTTTTTTACGAAAAATACGGCGGGAGTTTTGGGTTGATTCTAACCGAGTTGAGCGATGGCCGCGTCCTTGTGACGGGCGTGCTCCCCGGCACCCCCGGAGCGGATGCCGATATCCAGGTGGGCGCCGAAATCCTGGAGTGGGGCAGCCAGCCCGTGGGCGAGGCCATCGGAGAGGTAGTACCTTTCTTCGGGCCGTATTCCACCGGGCACCATAAACGCCTGGAGCAGTTAGTGTTCCTCACCAGGGTGCCGCCCGGCTCCGATGTAACGGTATCCCTCCGCAATCCTGAGGAGACGGCTCCGCAGGAGATCACCCTGGAATCCGATGTGGAGTACGACTCGCTCTTCGAGTGGATTCCCAGCTTTGCGGAGGACGAATTTGCCCTGCCCGTGGAGGCCGAGGTGCTGGACGAATCCGGGCTGGGATACCTCCGCATCACCACTTTCTCCGATGACTACAACCTGGAAGCCCAACTCTGGGATCGCTATATCAACGAATTGATCGACTACGGAGTGCCGGGGCTAATCATCGACTTACGGGTCAATGGCGGTGGCAGCAGCAGTCTGGCGAATGACTTCGCGGGGTATTTCTTCGACGAGGAAGTGACCCTCTCCCGGAGTTCGTACTACAACGAGTTGCTGGGCGAGTTCGAGTACAAGGATTACCCGGCGCGCATCATGCCGGGGCCGGTCTATTTCGACGGGCCGATTGCCGTGTTGGTCAGTCCGTACTGCGTGAGTGCCTGTGAGGGATTCGCCAACGCCCTGGCTCAACGGGATAACGTCGTTGTACTCGGACACTTTCCCAGCGCGGGGGCCTATGGCGAGGTGGGGCGCGGCCAATACGATCTGCCCGCCGATTTGTCGATGCAGTTCCCCACCGGGCGCTCCGAAACCCCCGAGGGCGGCTTGCTGATCGAGGGGGTGGGTGTGGTGCCGGACATTGTGGTTCCCATCATCGAGGAGAGCGCGTTGGGCCAAGTCGATGCGGTGCTGGAGGCGGCAATCGAGGTGTTGTTGGGGGAGTGACGGATGGCGGATGGTGGATGACGGATGACGGATGACGGATGGCGGATACCGGATGGCGGATGACGGATGGCGGATGGCGGATGGCGGATGGCGGATGACGGATGGCGGATGACGGATGGCGGATGGCGGATGGCGGATGGCGGATGGCGGATGGCGGATGACGGATGGCGGATGTCGGATGGCGGATGGCGGATGGCGGGTGGCGGGTGGCGGGTGGCGGGTAGCGGATGGCGGATGACGGATGATTTTAACAATAAAGCTCCCGGAATTCAACTCCGGGAGCTTTTCTTTTTGGTCTGATGTTGGGGTTATTTCTTATGTTCAGCCATCAATGCCTGGGTCAGGGAATATCGGGCGCGCTGGAGCGCGCGACTACGAACCTGCCAACTCGCAGATACGGTCGAGGCCGCGGGTGAGGTAATCGTCGATTTCGCGGGCCGTATATTGGAACTCGATGAGAGGGCCGCCGA
>JBDRGC010000293.1:0-3968 GCA_043818215.1 Chloroflexota bacterium
TCATCAGCGCAGCAATCCCTTTGAGACGTCCGGTTCTTAGGGGGGGAGGGCGTAGCAATACGCCCTCCCTACCCGGCGCCAAGGGGATAAACGGGGCGATTTGCTCAATTTGGTTCGGGTATTAGGATGGCCTAGAGCCAGAGCCGCCAAGTTCCTCAACACCCCATTGGGTTGTAGACTTTCGGCACACACGTAATCGAGGCTCTCTGCAATTACTCGTAAGGCGTCATCTATTTCGACACCATTACTGCGCCCGCGTTGATTATGCCGTGGCTTGCGGGTTAGTTTGCCATTCACCAACCGAAACGGGCTTTTGCGGTGCAATTCTGTAACAACTTCCATCTCATTTAATAACCTGCCTCGCTCTTGGCGAGTAGCCTGGTTATACTTTTTTTGCATTTTGCGTAGATACTTTCTCCGTTCATCTATGGTCATCTTTTCATCATCGGACATAGCTCCCTCGGTAACATTTTCATTTGAGTGAACTAATATCCTCTGGTAACATTTTAGATGAGCGAATACGCCAGCTTGCCTTTTTTTTGTGGTATAGTGGAAACAGTTGGCATGTGCAGGCCTAGCCGTGTTGCGGACAGCATTGGCGAGACTTGGGGAATCCGTGCAGTCTCTGCCTCTGGATGACAAAACAGAATATGAGCCAATATAAAGCGTGTAAGCAACCGTCACAACAATGGAGGTGACATCGTGATCTACCGGTCTTCTGTTCTGACCCCGTTTTTTAGCTTGGTGTTCATTGCGGCCCTGATCCTACCCTCCCTCGCTTCGCCCCTGTCTACCTTGGCCGAAGAACCCGATTGGAGCCAACCTATTGCTATCAACGACTACGGCGGTGTGGGCGTCGAGCGAGAAGACCCGCATATGGTCGTCTCGGGCAGCGGCAAATTGTACGTGGTCTGGGTCGACCACCGCAACTCTCGATCGGATATCTATTTTTCCTATTCGGCTGACCAGGGCACCAGCTGGAGCGCCAACGCGCAGGTCAACGACGACGCGTCCGGTGGTCTATACCCCCAGGTCGCAATTGACGCAGCCGGCAAAATCTATGTAGCCTATGCCGATGGTTCGGGTGTCTATCTGGTAACATCCATCGATAACGGCAACAGCTGGTCTGCCGCCACACAAGTGGCCAGCGTCACCAATCCGGCCAACCTCAGGCTGGTGGCCGACACCCGGTCCGGCATGGAAGGACACTTGAATGCCATGTGGCTGGTGTGGATTTATACCAGTTACACTAAGGTCACCGCCCGCCACATAGCCTCCACCAATGGGGGGCAATCCTGGATTAACAGCAAATTGGTGATCGAGGGACTGTACGATGGCGAAAATGTGGACATCAAGGGTATGGATTTGGCCCGATCCGACTCCTCGCTGCGGGCGGCTTTGAACAACGCCCCTGTCAACAGCGATATTCTGAGCGCTGGGTCTTCCAACAACGGGAAGAACTGGGCAGTCGGCAATCTGACGGGCAGCATCTTCGGGGCCTTCTCCAAGCCATCTATCACTGTCGACCCCAACAATCTGTCGTTTTATGCCTATCACGACCATACAGGCAACCTCATATCCATGAATTCCCGGCCAGGAACGGAAGGATGGCAAGCGGCCACCATCAACTCCACCACCGCCGAGGAAATCCAGGGACCGGCGGCCCTTGCCGCCTACAAGGACGGGCGTTACTATGCAACTTGGACCCAGAAGATGGACGGATCCAGCATTCGGAGTCTCTATTTCAGCGAATCCAACGATTTTGGCCGGAATTGGTCAGCCGACGTTATGCTGACCGAAGCCAAACATCACGGCAAGCACTCCAGCCTGGGGGTGGACGACGGCGGCAACCTTTACGCGGTGTGGTATGACCAGGAAGACTACAAAGCGTACCACGACATCATGTTCCGGCGCCGCGGCCCCTCCACCGGCACCCCGACCCCGCCGGCCCCGGTGATCGTCACCATCCCAACCGGCGGTGGCACGGTGACCTCCAACGACCCGCTGGAATTGGTGACGGCCTATGTCCCACCGACATGGGATGAGGTGATCGTGGAATTGCGGTACAAGCCTGCGCTGCCGGTCTCTGCCGCTTCCGTCCAGGCAGGTGCTCTGCAAAGTGCCGGGATCTGGTTCGACCTGTCAGCCACCGATGGCCTTGGTGATCCCCTGATAGACCTGGTGTCACCGATGACCATCACGGTTCGCTACCTCAACGACGGCAGCATTCCGACGGATACTCTGAAGTTGTACGGGTGGAACGGAACCGAATATGTTGATGAAGGAATAACTCAGATCGCCCGCACCGATTATGCCGTGACCAGCACGGTTGATCACCTTACCCTGTTCAACCTGATGGGCGAAGGTCTGGATTTGTACCGGGTGTATTTGCCCATAGTGATCAAATCACCTGGAGAATGACCTCAACCGGGATCCTGGCTGGAACCTGATGCATGTGCGCGGGCAGGGGGACTTGCAGGAATGTTCGTCTGGCGGCGAGTTTGGTCGCGCCCACCATCGCACCTCCGCCGCACCGGCGGCGTCGGAAATCTGCTCAGGATGGCGCGACCGAACTCGCCGCCCGTTTACTGTTGTCAAGTAAATTGTTGCTCTCTAAAGGACAAAATCAGCTGTCAAGTAACCATTGCTCATCGTTCGGCGAGAGCACACCTCGAAGTCAGCCACTCTTGCCAATAATTGTCTTATCATCAAACAATATGGTTTCGACCAGTGCTGGTGTTTCGATAAACAATCCGTTAGACAAACAGGTTATATTGCGCGACAATAAAACAGGGTAGGAATAGAAATATTTTCCGGCCAAGGGATAGGGATTTCGGAAACATGGTGTGTAATCGTTTTTTTGGTTCAGTTCAAAATCAAGGAACAACCCAAGTTATGGCCGGCGGGGCAGTCACCCACCCCGCCGCCACTCCCGAACCGTGCTTCCCAAAGGGATTGCTGCGCTGATGAAACTTTCGCTTCATCCGGCTCTTCAGTATCCGGGTCTCTATACTCAAAGGGCACGCTGTCACAGACACCCTGACCGGTGAACTTCATCGTGGCAGTGACCGTGGAGGAGCAGCAGGTTGTCATCCGCTGTCGTGCTTATCACCGTTGCGGTGATATACTTCCAACACATAGCCATCCTTGAAACGCAACCCACAGTGGGGGCATTTGCCTTTTTACCGTTTCATCTGACACTTCCTTCCCCCTTCGGGGACTACGCGGTCGCAGGATAAGTGTCAGCAAAATTGTTTTCCGTATGGCCCGGGTGGGTGACCAAGTCCACAAGACGACAACCTTCGCTGACCAGCCCCCACCGAATGTTCGGTGGTTTCGGTCAAACGGGTTGCACCCCCGCGGTGAAGCTCAGTCGCTGTAGCCAATGCAGACAATTCGCGGCTGTCTTGGATATCTTGAATTTCCTGTTTGCTTGTTAAGCGGGTTACCTCTTCCTGAAATACTGCCACATCGAGCCAGATATCTGCCTGGGGGTTGACAGACACCGCCTGTGTGTCACTCAGCAGGATAGGTACATAGTCAGACAGATTGACCTGTTTGCGCAAATTCCATAGCGCGTGCCGTAAATTGCGGCGCGCTTTGGATTCAGGAAATTCTCCCCAAAATAAGCCTATTAGCGTATCCCGCTGGTGGGGATGGGGGTTCATAACCAGGTAGACCAGCAAGGCGCGGGTTTTGTTTGATTCAAGCCGTAATTCCCCCTCTCTATGAGTTATCTCACATCTGCCCAATAACCGTAATCGTAGATCTATTGTTGGGGTTGGCATCCTGATTCTCAGTCAACGCTTTCTCAATGCCTGTCATTTATACTGATAGTAGGCAATACCGCAAAAGCCGCACATAGCCGGACAGCAAACCGCAGACGGCAGCCCGCTGAAATCGGGCAATGCATCTCCGCAGGGGAGCGTCGGTCGGTAGTCAGTGGCATGTCCTGAGTGAAGTCGAAG
>JBDRGC010000294.1:0-16185 GCA_043818215.1 Chloroflexota bacterium
CTACTGGCATTGTAAGCATCACTTTTTCCATATCATCACTACCTCTCTATATTGATGTTCTCGTATTGAAAGTATATGCGATCCAGAGTATAGCGTCAATATCTCGTCGCGAAGGTATCTTCGCCATATTGCAGGGGAAGACCTGACAACTGGGCAGCGGACTGCCTTCGGAGTAGCGGAATAGCGGATTCGGCCTCGCAAACCCTCCGCTACTCCGTTACAGTCCGCTGCCGGTTCGCTTTCCCCCGGCATAGAACGCGGACACCTGTACCTGCGGTACTGGCGCAGGTGTAACACGGATTACGCGGATTGACGCGGATTTTATTTTTTTTCAAGAATCCGCGTCAATCCGCGTCATCCGTGTTCTATTTCACCAGCTTTCAGCAGCCGCCTGAACGATTAGTTAATAGCACGTCCCCCTGCTCATAGCGCGTCATAAACGGCATCGTCCTCGTTGTCCCATACACGGGCAAAAGACGCTTCCGAGGCATTCATTGCATCCCATGTCAATGTATCGTATGATAAATCCTCGGCAAGAAGGGTTTCATCCTTTTCCAGGTTTTGTTTCATCAGGTAACCTATTCATCACGAAACTCTTGATCGCTATCGCCGACTCCAGGGCTTGACGGGCAGTCTCGGTTGCAGGCCAAAACTCACCGTCGTAACGCAATTCAACGGCGTACGGGGTTAACTCCTGGCATATAGCTTTAAGGCCGAGAAAGGATTGTTCGCGCAGTGCGCACAACTCGATCAGTTTTTCCAGGTTGTGGATAAATGGAAAGTCAATCTCATACGCTGTCAGGTAAGCTTTGATACTCTTTTCTGCGGGCACATCTATTAGTTGGAGGGGAGCAGCGTTCCAGACCTACATAACCACAGATTTCACCGATTTCACGGATAAAAGGCATTAAAATCAGTGAAATCGGTGAAATCCGTGGTTGTTTTACTGTGCTCCCCTAACTTCTGTATGCGCCCGATCAGCTTTGCTCTTCATAGAGCACCTTCCCTTCCCGAATCGCAGTGGTGATAAACGCCTGGCGAACCCCGCTCCACTCTTCCACCTCATCCGGGCTGTAGACCATGATGTCCATGGGCATGATGATGTCGCTCAATGCTCCATACAAAGGCGCGGCACGGCGGTAGCGTGGCCGCTTTGTGTCCGCGATCACTAAAATGTCGAGATCGCTTTCCGGCCGCGCGTCACCTCGCGCCTGGCTGCCGAACAAGATGATTTTTTGAGGGGATATTACCTTAACGATGCGGAGAACGATCTCATTCATCAGGCTGACATCAACCTTCCATTGAGCTAAATTCGGCGGCAACCGTTTTGTCGGGCTTTTGGGTACCTGGAGTGTACTGATCTCAGTCATCGCGTTTCATCCTTTCAAACGAATTCATCGTCCCATCTCCTTCTCGTCTTCGGCTCGATATTGCGGCCAATTTTCCGTAATGTAATTATAATTCATGATTGGCGACTCAGGCTCACATGCAACAAATATAGTTTCCGATGTCGGGCAGTGAATCACGGCGTCCTATCATACAACCGCCGGTAAATCCCAAACACCTCGTAAATCCCCCGGATATAGTTACGCGTTTCCTCGTAGCGGATGATTTCCAAGAATAGGTCGGGATCGCCGCCTGACAGGTCTTGCCAAATGGCAGCGTTGCCCGGCCCGGCGTTGTAGGCTGCCAGAGCTGCAAGCATATCCCCATCGAAATAATCCCGCTGGGAATCAAGATAATCGGCGCCAAGAGTGATGCTGACCTTGGGGCGGTACAGGTCTTCGGCGGTGTAACCGGGGGGCCAGCCGGCGTTGATGGCAATGCTCTCCCCCGTAGCGGGCATTATCTGCATCAGGCCGCGCGCTCCCGCCGAGGAATGCACAAAGCCCTCGAACAGGCTCTCTTGCCGCACCACGCTGAAAAGAAACAGGGGGTGGAAATCGTAGGACTGGGCAATGGGGATGATCAAATCCCGATAGTAGCTGCCAAAACGCAGATGGTTGAAATAGGCCGGAGCGTTCATCGTGGCGGTATCGTCCATGCCGTGCAGCGTGAGAACTTGCCGGGCGGCAAAGATGGCCGGGCGGTACAGCCCCAAATCCACAAGATAATTCGTCAGACGGAAAGTGTCCATCGGGTTTTGGCTGACATCCTGACGCAGCGATTCGAACTCGGCGCGCGCTTCCTCGTACAGGCCCAGATTCCATAATTCGGTACCGCGCCCCAAGCGGAGGTCGTTGAGCAGTTGGCCGGGGCCGGAGAGATCCACGTCCTCGGGAATGATGAAAACGTGGCGCATCCAGGCTTCGACCTCGGCTCGTTCGGCCTCGACATCGAAGATCAGGTCGTACATCAGCGGCGGGGTGAATGGCTCACGCTCCAGCAGAAGGTCACGGGCGCGCTCACTGTAGTAGCCGGTGGGGTCGGTGTTGGCGGCTTGCTGCCAGGATGACTGCGCGGCGGCCTCATCTCCCAATGCTTGCTGTGACTTTGCGATCCAAAAAAGGGCCGCGGCCTGATCGCCGAGGTCAGCCGAACTGCCCAGGGCCCACTGGAACGTACTCAGCGCGGACGAGTAGTCTCCGGCCCGATAGTGGGAAATCCCGGCCAGGAAGATAGCCCTGGGGACGAGGCCGCTGGCGGGATATTCGGGGGGAATCCGCTCCCACAGATTGGCTGCCAGGCCCCAATCCCCGCCCCGTTCCGCGATTCGGGCGGCATCGTACAGGAATTCGGCAGCCCGCGAGTGCAGGGGATATTCATCCACAAAATCTAGCAGTGTCTGCCTGGCCGCGGTGAATTGATCCAGATAAGCCCACTGGGTGTAGGCTATCTGCTCCCAAGCCTCATCCCAATACTCGTCATCGGGGTAAGATTGGATGAGAACATCCCAGGCCGCGACAGCCGAGCCGGGGTTATCCAGCGACCTGTAGGCCAGCCCTTTGTAATAATAGGCTGTGCCAGCTTGCTCGGTGGAGGCGATCAAATAACGATCGAAGGCCGCGATGGACAGGTTGTACTGCTCGGCGAAATAATCCACCAGCCCGCGGTCGAATTCGCTGACGGGATAACCCGCCTCGACCAGGACGATAAGCGCCTGATAGGAATCGTAGGAGCGGGGGTAGTTTTCCGCGGCGTCGAGGTAGGCTGCGTAGGCCGGCTCGGTCTGGCCGAGGGCGGTGTAAGACTGCCCCATGAGGTAATCGACAGCGGCTTTGGTGTAATCGCTGGTACTGCGGGTGTAAACGTCGTGGTAGGCGACCAGGGCGGTGGCGTGGTCGCCGAGGGCGGCGTATGCGTGGGCAATTTTGATATCGAGTGGAAGCGTATCCCCCAGGCGGGGAGTGACCCGCGCCGATTGGTAAACGTCGATAGCGGAGAGGTGCTCGCCCGCGGCGGACAGGGCATCGGCGCGCCGCTCGTGGACGTAGGAGTCGATCGGGCCGGGACTCAGGTTGAGGTAGGCCTGATATGCTTCGGCGGCCTCGCGGTAGCGCAAGAGGCTTTCGTAAGTCTGGGCGATGGCGAAGTGGGCCGCGGGGGTGTGGGGCGATTCCGGGTACTGCGCGATGGCCTGCCGGAGGGCGTCGAGGGCCGCGGGATAATCCCCCTTATGGAAGCGGGTGCGGCCAATTCCCAGCAAGGCGGCGGACTGGATTTCGGGGTCAGGATCAGTCTCGAATGCGATCTGATATTCCCGCAGAGCTGTATCCCAATCCCCGTTGAAAATGGCAAGATCGGCGCTTTCGATGCGCGCGCCGGGGATGGGGGTGGGAGGCAGCGGTGGGGTGGGAGTGTGGGTTGGCGCGGGTGGGGGCGGAGGCGTGACCGTGGTGCTTTCAGCCGCGGGAGGAATCTGCGTGGCAATGCCCGCGGGGAGGATGCAGGCCAGCAACGCTAATCCAAGCAGCAATAGTGGGACGAATTTTGTTTTCATAGCGCGGTCTCCTGCCGCAGTTGATACGTTGGACACGGATACACACAGGATTACACAGTTTTTTTGTGTCATCTCCAAAAAGCAGGGGAAAGCCCCCCGGCCCCCCGGCCCCCAATCCTGGGGGAGCCATCCCGGGCGTCAAACTAAGGCCAGCGGACGCTGGTTGAGTACCCTGAACGAAGTAGAATGGCAATAAGCTAATGATCAGTGTATGTCGGATCACGGATCCGACAGGAGCAAAACAGGTTTTCTGATACGCTCCAGGCGGATTCGTAATCCGCCGATATTTAAACTTAATAACATTAGGTGTACAATTCTTTCGGAGCTTTATCAACCAGCGATTTCAACCGCCCACACCGTTAGCTTGACGCGTATGGGAGCCATCTCCCCAAAGTTGGGGGGTTAGGGGGGCGTTGAGCGGTATCTTCTCAAAAAGAGGGGGGCAGGGCAAACTTTGCCAGGCAATTCTATAGCGGGACTATACCCAGAGAAGATGTGAATGTCAATGAGATGGGGTTCCCCCCAGGCCGGAGACCCTAAGGGTTTTCGGAAACCCTTAGTACCTTAACAGTGAAAAGCTTGCACGCCGTACCGGCACGGTGTACCATACCGGCACGGTGCAATACCGAAGGGTATGCTACGCAAAAAACAAGAACATTTACCACAAGGCACGAAGGGTGCAATCCCAAAATGTGACGGTGGTTGGAGTAACGGAACGCAATCCCAGATCACCGGGAGAATTGTAAATGGTGAATGGTGAATGTTGAATGGTGAATGGTAAATTGTAAATGCTTTTGGACCGATTTTGGTCCCATTGTGGCCTAACGCCCGACCGTCAGGGCTTTGAATTCCTAAATTAAGTTTCCAACGCGCCATTTCATTTACCATTCACCATTTACAATTTCAGGGCTTGTTTTAGCTAAATGTCACAAAATGGGAATGCACCCGGCACGAAGGCCCGAAGGAAAACATTTAATTTCTTAACCGTTCAGCCCCCCGGCTCCCAATTCTGGGGGAGTCATCATCCCAAAGTTGGGGGAAGCCCGTATTGCTCGACCTAACTCTGGGGAGAGCCCGTGTTGCTCCCCCAGGATTGGGGGGCAGGGGGGGCTGAACGGTTACTTAATTTCTGAACTTTGTGTCTCGCTTGTACCCGTCAGGGTATTGTGCCTCATCGTGCCCTTTGGGTATGGTGGTGAGAAATACCTTTTGGTTCCGGCTTGTCTGGGTTAGAGTCTTGCTAAAATAATCATAAAACTCAGGTTATAATTACAGGATGCCGCATAGCGGTAACCCCAGCAGTCCACTAGCAGGCTGTCGGAGAAGTCAAACGGTCTGTTATAGGACACAGATTAACACAGATAAACACGGATTTTTAAGCCGTAATTATTAAAAAATCTGTGTAAATCCTGAAAATCTGTGTCCCATTATTCTTTCTCCGACAAGCTGCTAGACGAAAGGAGATCCAATATGTCTGGAATCGTATGTGCCGTTCGGGGAGGGCCTGACAGCCAGCCCACTATTGCCAGGTCTATTGCGTTAGCTGCTGAGACCGGACAAACTATCTATTTCCTGTACGTGGTCAACCTGGATTTTCTCAGCCACACCGCCACCAGCCGGGTGCATGTGGTGGCCAAAGAAATGCACCAGATGGGCGAATTCATTCTATTGACTGCCCAGTCGCAGGCCATGGATCAAGGAGTGCAGGCCAAAGCCGTTGTCCGCCAGGGGCAGGTTAGAGAAGAAATTATCAACCTCTGCCATGACATCGCGGCTGAATACGTGATCCTGGGGCGACCGCGCGGTGAAGCAGAAATTGACGTATTCACCCATGAGCGGCTGGATCAGTTTACCCAGGATATCGAAAGAGAAAGCGGTGCCAAAGCCGTTTTAGCTGACGAGATCTCATAATGAATACAATAATTCGACGCTTCTTCTTTTATGCAATCATCTTGGGGGCCATTGCGACCCTGGGCTGGCCGCGCACCTCCGGACTGGCGCAGGAAACCGGCACGCTGGGGACGATCTACGGACGCATAATCGACACCCAAGATCAGCCCGTCCGGGAAGCACACATCCGCTGGCAAATCGATGAGGATGGTGAACCCCTGGCAGAGACAACCACCCAGGATGATGGCACCTTTACACTAGCGTTGCCGGAGACCTTTGTTTACGGTGATTCTGAATCAGAAATGGGTCAGACTGTGGAACATCTGGGCGACACGCTGATTTTGCATATCGAGCGGCCCCACTTCGAGAGCGCTGCCATCGAAATAGAAAGCGGGTTTGTGGAGGTCATCAAATCCGGCGGCTCGATCTCACTCTCAGATACCATCCTGATCCGGCGCATCAGCCCGGCTTTCTGGATTACCACGGCGATCTTTGTTGCCGTGTTAGTGTTGATTGCCACCGGGAAACTACACAACACCCTGGCCGCCCTGCTAGGGACTTCGCTGATCTATGCCATCAGCTACCTGGGACGCCCTATTTCTGAAAACCTGTTTATCTTTGATTTCGACGCCTCTCTGGAATACATAGACTGGAATGTGATCTTCTTGATCATGGGGATGATGATCGTCATTGCAGTAGTCGAGCGCACCGGAATCTTTCAGTGGCTGGCCTTCATCGCTTACCGCTCTTCCGGGGGGCGGGTGCTGATCTTGCTGCCGATCTTGATGATCATCACCGGCGTAGCCTCCGCTTTTTTGGATAATGTCACCACCATGCTGCTGATGACCCCCATCACGATCCAGATTGCCATATCGATGGGCGTCAACCCCCTGGCCTTCCTGATCCCGGAGGTAATGGCCTCCAACGTGATGGGAATCAGCACCCTGATTGGTACCCCCACCAATATCCTGATTGGGTCCTACGCCAAACTATCTTTCAATGATTTTCTGGTGAATCTGACCCCGGGTGTGATCCTGGCGATTGTTGGGCTGGTGATCTACTGCAACCTCATCTACCGCAAAGAATTGGCCGCCGCCCGGGAGCCTTCTCCATTCTTGATGGAGCAGCTTGCCGAGCGCGGTAAAATTACCGAGCCTGAACACCTCAAAAAAGCTGGCTGGGTGGGCCTGGGGATGCTAATCTTATTCATGTTCGGCGAGAAAGTTCACCTGCTGCCAGCTGTCACCGCCCTGATTGGAGCAACAGCCCTGATGGTGTGGATCAAACCTGATATCGAGGAGATGATCGAAGCCGTTGACTGGACCACGCTGGTCTTTTTTATGACCCTCTTCATTACTGTCGGGGCGATCCAGGAAGTCGGCCTGATCAGTTTTATCGCTGACTTCATCGGCAAACTGGTCGGCGAAAACCTGACCCTGGCGATGCTGGTGGTGGTCTGGTTTAGTGCCGTGTTGTCCACCGTGGTTGCCAATATCCCCTTCACCGCGGCCATGCTGCCGGTCATTGGGTATCTGAGTGCCACAATCCCCGGCGCACAGACCAAGGTTTTGTTCTACTGCATCTCTGTCGGTTCAGCAATGGGCGGGAACGGCTCACTGATTGGCGCTTCGGCCAATATGGTGACATCCGGCATTGCCGAGCGGGCCGGATACCAGATCAGCTATATGTATTTCTTGAAAAAAGGTTTCCCGGCCCTGTTGATCACTGTAGGGCTGGCGACACTCTGGCTGCTGATCCGATTCTAACTTTAGGAGCGAGTTGCATGACTTCGAAAAAAATCCGCCATATCATTTGCGCCGTGCGCGGCGTTCCCAAAAGCCGCGATACGGTGACAAAGGCTATCGACCTGGCCCTCGAACACAATGCCCGGCTGACTTTCGCCCATGTCTCGGATGCAGAATTCTTGTCCACTACCAGACCATCGATGATTTCCCTGCGCTCTGTCTACAAGCAGCTTCATGATCTGGGCGAATTCACCATGTCGATCCTGAAAGACAGAGCCGAACGAAGCGGTGTCTCTCAAGCGGACTACATTGTTCGAGAGGGAAAACTGCTCAAACAATTACGCCTTATCCTTGCAGAAACCTGCCCAGACGTTTTAGTGATTGGCAAGCCCGTGACCAAAGGCCCAGTTCGTCCGTCCGTAAAAACAACAGAGTTCGAGCAGTTTGTGACCGATGTAGAAACACAATTAAATATTCAGGTTGTCATTGTTGAAATCGATGTAATCGATTGACCCTGGCTGTTCATGTTCATCGAATATAGACTTTCAGAAAAAGATTTTGACTCAGCCTGTCATTCCCAAAGGGACAAGTGCGCAGTGCCTGCATAGGTATGCGAAGCAGCTTTACCGCTGACACTTGCACCGCATATCATCCCCGTATGGGGACTGCGTTTGGTGCAGTGCAGGTGAGCAATCTCATCCTTGGCGAGAAGGAGATTGCTTCACCGAAAAGCGTCGGTTCGCAATACCAACGGGTATCCCTAGACACCGGGACAGGTGTACCCTTGCGGTATGACATCTGGGTAAGCGGAGTCAAAAACATTATCTTAAGAACCTTGCAAGAATTATGAGTCTTTTGCAAGGTTTTTTATTGGATGCTTTGATTTGGACTTTGGATAAATTCATGCTCGCAGAGCAGGAAAACTCGCTACTGAACCCCTTTAAATTGTCCTATCCACCGCCATAGCGGTTATCCAAAGTCCAATAATCATAAAACTCAGGCTATAATTGCCGCAGACCGCAGACCGCAGACCGCAGACCGCAGACAACAGACGGCAGATGGCAGACTCCCGGAATCGGGCAATTGGAGACTGTGTTTCACATCGCTATGCGTGCCTCCGGCCTTGCATCCCCGCTGGGAGCAGAGGTTGGTAGACAGTCTATCCTCTACCCTCTACCCTCTATTTTCAGAGCAGATCCGAAAGGTTTATCTATGGACACAAGTGTGCAGATTTTCGAAGAATGGTTGGTACGTTTTGGGAGTTTTTTACCAAATCTGATCGTTTCGTTACTAGTATTTGTATTGAGCCTGGTCGCAGCCGGGTTACTCAGCCGTGTCGTGCGCAGGGCAATGCATCACCGTGAGGCAGATCCTGAACTGACGTTATTGATGGGTCACATTACCCGTTGGAGCATCGTCATTCTGGGTATTGTCGTCTCTCTGCAACAAATCAATTTCGACGTGACTGCGTTTCTGACCGGCCTGGGTATCTTGGGCTTTACCGTCGGCTTTGCCATCCAGGATGTAAGCAAGAATTTCGTTGCCGGGACTCTGTTGCTACTCCAGCAACCTTTCGACATCGGCGACGCCATCAAAATCGGCGAATTTTCGGGCAGCGTGATAACCATAGACTTGCGCGCCACCGAATTGCGCACTTTCGATGGGAAGAGTGTGCTGATCCCCAATGCGGACGTGTTCACCAGCCCCATCGTGAACTATAGCCGTGCTAACACTCGCCGCGTTGAGTTAACAGTGGGAGTGTCCTACGATAGTGATTTGGAGTTCGTACGCAAAATGGCAACCGATACTATAATTGGTGTTCCCGGCATTCTTCAAGAGCCACCCATCAACGTCACCTTTGACAATCTGGGGCCTTCGAGCGTTGATTTCACCGTGTATTACTGGATTGATACGGGGCAAACCAATGTACTGGATGCTAAAAGCGCCGGCATTACATCCATCAAGGCGGCCTTCGAGAAGGCTGAGATCGAGATGCCCTATCCCACCCAGGTGGTGCATTTACAACAGTAGAGAAAGCCGACTCTGGGATTTTGCGTGGCGAGGCCCCAGGGTAAAAATATAAGTGGTGGTTAGATATACACCAAATCACATAATGCTCTAGCCGCTGTCCTCGGCGGCGGGGACGCCGCTGGGAGCATCCGTGAAATAGCCCGTCACTTACTTTTTCTACCACTACCAAAATAGAAGCCATGACCAATACCTCATCTCAAATAACAGCCCTGATCGTCATCCTGCACAACACCGATCTGCTGCCCGACCTGCTCAAGGCCTGGAGACAGGTCGGTGTTCCCGGTGTTACCATCTTACCCAGTGCGGGGAGCTTTCAGGCCGAAAATTGGGCTCGCCGTCGCGGGCTGGGGAGCATTCTGAATCTTCTCGATCAGGGCAACAGTCCGCAGCGCACACTGATAAGTCTGATCGATGATCCCGAAATTCTCGAAGTAGCGATTTCAGAAGCTGATCGGGTGGTCAAAGGCTTCGACAGCCCCCGCAGCGGAATCTTGTGTACTATGCCTGTGGGGCAGGTACTCGGCCTGCAAAAATGGGGACAGGCCAGAAAGGAGGCCACCGAACCCGAAATCGACTCGGATGACGGCAATGCCTCCAATTTGATGAAATGGTTCGAGGAGGATATCAAAGAGAAATATGGTGAGACCGCCATTCTCGATTGGTCCACCCAAAGGAACACCCCGGTTTCCGAAATCATCCAGGTACTCACACTCAAGCCGAGTATCGTTCAAGTGGATACACCGGTGCGCGAGGTTATGGCTGTATTACTCACAAATCCAGGTGTGCCGGTTGCTTTTGTGATCAACAACGAAGAACGCCTGATGGGAACCATCAACATAGCGACGTTGGCGGAAGCGGTGATGGCTCCCGTGATGCCCGAAGCGTTCATCAGCACCCCCGAGGGTTACGAAAAAGCTCTGAAATTTGCAGACACCAACCAGAAGCGGATAGCCGCCGACTTTATGGATGAGTCACTCTACGTTTTCATGGATGAAACTCTGGAGCAAACCTACCAACGGATGCAAGAGCAACACGTCTCCGGCCTGCCGGTGGTCGATAAAAACTACCGGGTAAAAGGATATGTCACGCTGTTGGAATTGATGGCGGTGTGTTTTTCGAGTGGAGATTAGAGATTAGAGATTGGAGATTTTATGATGGCTACTTCTTTGGAAGAGTTGGATGTTTTGAATGCTGTCGAGGTGATTGCTGACGATATTTGGAAGCAAGTCACAAAATGGAATACATTTGAACGCGATACGGTCGGGGGTCAACTAGCCAGAGCAGTGGATTCGATTGGCGCAAACATTGCCGAGTCTTTTGGACGTTATCACTTTGGTGAGAAATTGCGCTTCTTGTATTATGCTCGCGGCAGTCTCTACGAGACCAAGTATTGGATAAATCGCTGCTCCGCTCGCGGGCTTTTTCCCGAAACGCAAGCCAAAGATTACGCCACACAGTTAACGACGATCGCACGACAACTCAATTCCTTTGCTAAAAGCATCAAAACTCAACAACAGCAAAACAAAAAAATCCGTGAAGATAAGGTAGAATACGTCACAGAAAATACAGACTCCCTCTTCAGCAATGAAGACCTGAAATCACTCTCTAATCTCTAATCTCTAATCTCCAATCATCAAGGATCACCCATGCGCACCCTCGAATGGAACTACTCAACCAACCAATTCCAAATGATCGACCAACGACTGCTTCCGAGCAAATTCGAGGTAGCCGTTTACGATGACTACCGCCAAGTCGCTCAAGCCATCACTGACATGGTGGTACGCGGCGCGCCCGCCATTGGGGCCGCAGCAGCCTTCGGGTTGGCTCTGGCAGCCCAGCAATCGACAGCCAAAGACATCGCCATCCTGCGTGCTGACCTGCAATCCGCGGCTGACTACCTGAAGCAGGCCCGCCCCACCGCCATCAACCTGGCCTGGGCGGTTGATCGAGTATTGAGCACTGCCCTCACCCCGGCCCTCTCCCTGTGGGAGAGGGAGCGACTCCCCTCTCCCACAGGGAGAGGGGCTGGGGGTGAGGGGGCTGTGGATGATCTGCGTTCAGCTGTCCTCGCCGAAGCCCAACTCATTGCCGATGAGGATGTCGAGATCAACAAACGCATGTCTGCTCATGGCGCAGAACTCATCGACGACGGCGACACCATCATCCATCACTGCAACACCGGCGCGCTGGCTACCGTCGATTGGGGCACTGCCCTGGGCGTTATCCGCACGGCTCACGAGCAGGGCAAACGCGTCCACGTGCTGGTTGATGAGACCCGCCCCCGTTTGCAAGGCGCACGATTGACCGCCTGGGAATTGACACAGTACGGCATCCCCTTCGACATTATCAGCGACAACGCTGCGGGCTACTTCCTGCGCAGCGGACAGGTGCAAAAAGTTTTCTTCGGGGCCGACCGGGTGGCCGCTAACGGCGATGTGGCCAACAAAATCGGCACTTACATGCTGGCCCTGGCGGCCCACGACAACGGCGTACCGCGCTACTCGGTGGTGCCCACTTCCACGGTGGATTTGTCGCTGGCCTCCGGGGACGAGATTCCCATCGAAGAACGCGATTCCGCCGAAGTCCTCGGTCTGACCTTCCAGGGACTGCCAGCCCACCCTGAGGGTGCTTCCGCCCGTAACCCAGCCTTCGATGTCACCTCGCATCGCCTCATTACGGGTATCGTCACCGAGAATGGGGTGGTGTATCCGCCATTTACAAGCAATCTGCGGAAAGCAGTAAACGGTAAGTGAGCAAGTGGCAAGTGTGCAAGTGGCAAGTGTGCAACCCACGAACTAACCAATGAACTAACGGACTAATCAACCATGAATATCATCCTCACCGGCTCCGTCGCCTACGACTACCTTATGACATTCCCCGGCCTGTTCCGGGACCATATTTTGCCCGATAAGCTCGACTCCATCAGCCTATCATTTTTGGTCGATTCGATGGTACGCTTGCGGGGCGGCATCGCGCCCAATATCGCTTACACCCTGGCATTGCTGGGCGGCAAACCACGAGTGATGGCCACCGTGGGTGAAGATTTCGCCGAGTACCGCACCTTTTTAGAAAACGCCGGCGTGGACACAACCCTGATGACGGTTGTGCCGGGTGTGTACACCGCCTCGTTTTTCTGCAACACCGACCAATCCAACGCCCAAATCGCCAGCTTCTACCCCGGAGCAATGGGCCACGCCGCGCAGCTCTCCTTCCACGATCTGGCCGAGAAACCCGACTTAGTGCTCATTTCGCCCAACGATCCGGCCGCGATGAACAAATACGTGGGCGAGTGCCGCGAGTTGGGCATCCCCTACCTGTACGACCCCAGCCAGCAGATTCCCCGCCTCTCAGGGGAGGATTTGCGGAAAGGTGTGAAGGGTGCCGAATCCCTGTTTGTGAACGACTACGAATTCAGCCTGATTCAGAAACACACCGGGATGAGAGAATCTGAAATTGTGGAGGGACTCCGGTTCATGGTGGTGACGCACGGCCAGCAGGGGGCTGCCATCTACGCCGAGGGGGAGGAGATGAGCGTCCCCGTTGTGCCCCCGAAGCACATCGCCGACCCCACCGGTGTGGGAGACGCCTTCCGCGGCGGCTTCCTGACCGGCTATTCCCACGGCCTAAATTTGGAAATCTGCGGTAAAATGGGAGCCTTGTCTGCCACCTATTGCCTGGAAGCGATGGGCACGCAGGAGCACAGGTTTTCAGTGCAAGAATTCATCACGCGTTTTCGTGAACATTTCGAGGATGGCGGTGTGCTGGAAGTGCTGGTAGATTGGTAGATTGGTAGATGGTAAATTGGTAGATTGGTAGATGGTATATTGGTAAATTGGTAAATTGGTAAAACCCCAACACACCAACATACCAATATACCAATTTACCAACACACCAACACACCAATATACCAATTTACCAATATACCAACACACCAACATACCAACACACCAAATACCAACATACCAACACACCAACATACCAACACACCAACACACCAAATACCAACATACCAACATACCAACATACCAACCTACCAATCTACCAATATACCAACATACCAATCTACCAATCTACCAATTTACCAACTGGAGTAAATAATGGACTACGATGTAAAAGACACAAAACTAGCCGAAGGCGGACGCCGGCGCATTCAATGGGCCGAGCGTGAGATGCCTGTGCTGCGTTCGATTATGGAGCGCTTCGCGAAAGAACGCCCTCTGGAGGGCATCCGCATGTCGGCTTGCCTGCACGTGACCACCGAGACCGCCAATCTGGCGCGCACCCTGCAAGCCGGCGGCGCCGACCTGGTGCTGGTGGCCTCCAACCCCCTCTCCACTCAGGATGACGTGGCCGCCTCACTGGTGATGCACGACGAGATCCCGGTCTTCGCTATCAACGGTGAAGATAACGTCACCTACTACAGGCATATCAACGCCGCTATCGACCATAAGCCCCATATCACCATGGACGACGGGGCCGACGTGGTCAGCACCCTGCACAAAGACCGGCGCGAGATGCTCCCTGGCGTTATCGGCGGAACCGAGGAAACCACCACCGGCGTCATCCGACTGCGGGCCATGTCCGCCGACGGGGCGCTGGAATTCCCCATTGTGGCTGTCAACGACGCCATGACCAAGCACCTCTTCGACAACCGCTACGGCACCGGGCAATCCACCATGGACGGCATCATTCGTGCCACTAATATCCTGATAGCTGGAAAAACTTTCGTGGTTGGCGGTTATGGTTGGTGCGCCCGCGGGTTGGCGATGCGGGCCAAAGGTCTGGGGGCCAGCGTGATCGTCACTGAGGTAGACCCTCTCCCAGCCCTGGAAGCTGTCATGGACGGGTTCCGCGTCATGCCCATGATAGAAGCCGCCCCCATCGGCGACATTTTCTGTACCCTGACCGGCGACATCAACGTCATCGACAAGCATCACTTCGAGATCATGAAAGATGGTGCCATTGTAGCCAACTCGGGGCACTTCAATGTGGAAATCAACATCCCCGCCCTGGAAGAGATGGCTGTCGAGAAGCGCCGGGTGCGCCCCTTCGTTGAGCAGTACGACCTGTCCGATGGCCGCCAGATTCACATTTTGGGCGAAGGCCGCCTGATCAACCTGGCCGCCGCCGAGGGACATCCCGCCAGTGTGATGGATATGTCCTTCGCCAACCAATCTCTCAGCGCCGAATACATGGTCAAGAACGCCGATAAGTTAGAAAAGAAAGTTTACGCCGTTCCTGCCGAGATCGACGCCGAAATCGCCCGCCTGAAGTTGAAAGCGATGGGTGTAAAGATTGACGTGCTCACAGATAAGCAGGTCGCGTATCTCAATTCGTGGAAGGAAGGGACGTAAGGGGCAAGTGGCAAGAGGCAAGTGGCAGGAAGCAGGAGGCAAGGGGCAAGTTGAGACCCGCCGTATTGGCGGGTCTTTTTTGTTCGCGTGGTCATGTAGTACAATTACGTCAAGTTTTATTTCTGGAGTATGTCACATGGAAACTGCACAACGAATTTCAAAACGCAAGATAGCCGACCGGTTGCACGCTCTGGCCCAACTTTACCAGACTGACCAGGCCAGTGAGTTGATGGAACGCACACTCGATAAGTTGCTGTCCCACGAGGCCGGGGTCTGCCAATCGCAGTTTGACCAAATCCACACTGACTTGAATCATTTCGAGCAGCAGTACAGCCTGCCATCCGATGAATTTTATCTTCGCTATCAGGCCGGCAAAACGGATGACCACATGGATTTACCCTTCGGGCACGATGTTGTCGAATGGGCTTCGCTAGCGCAAATGGCGGAGAACCTGAAAGCACGCCTGCGCGTATTGACCGGCGGGGAAGTGCATAATTAATTCGACGCTGGGACAACACACCGCACTATCCCACTCTATCGGGTTTTCCACACCACATTCACATTGGGGATCGAGAAGTACGCCCCGGCAAGCCTGTTGACATTTTCACTGTGCTCAATGAGATAATCCAACTGCTCACAGGTTAACCCATAGGAGAATTGGAAAAATGAACGTTATGACAAAGCCATTGGCCGAAATAACTCAAGAAGCTATTGGGGTACTGTGTCGCGAGATAGGAACCGTATATACCCTGAGTTTTGTCAATCAATTCACCGTTGGATATGGCAATTATACGGAAGAGCGCGAAGTCTTGTTCGGCCATTTAAGTATGAATGAAATCATCGCGGAAATCGAACAAAGTCAGCAAGAGACAGATAATTCGTAAGGGAAAGCCGTGGGTAAGGCATAAGCCAAGTTAGCAAGTGACAAGTGGCAGGTTAAGGCCCGCCGTATTGGCGGGTCTTTTTTGTTTGCGGGGGCATGTCATCTGATGAATTTTATCTTCGTTATCAGGCTGGCAAAATGGATGACCGCATGGATTTACCCTGCGGGCACAGTGTCGTCGAATGTCGGGGCGACTTAAGTCACAGCAACGAAATGCACGCAGTCCACCGGAGCTTGCACAGAACTTGTCGAAGTGTGGACTGATTCGGCAGCAGGCTGAGTAGTTTGACAATGTCACATTAATGTCACTGCGAGCGGAGTTCACGGAGCGTGGCAGTCTCC
>JBDRGC010000295.1:0-13303 GCA_043818215.1 Chloroflexota bacterium
CCACCCTCCACGCCCCACCGCCCAATCTCCAATCCTCACTCTCCAATCTCCAATCTCCAATCTCCAATCCTCACTCTCCACTCTCCACTCTCCACTCTCCAATCTCCAATCTCTAACCTCCAACCTCCACTCTCCAATCTCCAATCTCCAATCTCCAATCTCAAATCTCCAATCTCTAACCTCCAATCTCCAATCTCCAACCTCCAACCTCCAACCTCCAACCTCCAATCTCCACCCTCCACCCTCCATCCTCCACGTCTTTAGAGGTATAATCGGGTCAAATTTTCGAGGAGCAAATCTATGCCATTTATTGTTGGGGAGACCATCGGCCCGTATCGTATTCTTGAGCAGCTGGGTAGAGGGGGGATGGCCACTGTGTTCAAAGTTTATCATGCGGCCTTAGACCGTTATGTAGCCATCAAGGCATTGCACCCGGCCTTTATGTCAGACCCGAATTTCCTGGCGCGTTTCCAACGTGAGGCGCGGGTGGTTGCTAAATTGGAGCATACCAATATTGTTCCAATTTACGATTTTTCTGAGTACGAAGGCCGCCCGTATCTGGTGATGAAATACATCGAGGGGGAGACTCTCAAAGCGCGGCTGAACCGCGGCCCAATCGACCGGGATGAATTGGTACACGTTGCAGAAGCCGTGGGCAGCGGGTTGGCTTATGCCCACGAGCAGGGGATTCTGCACCGGGACGTGAAACCATCTAATGTGCTGCTGGCCCAAGATGGGCGCGTTTATCTGGCTGATTTCGGGTTGGCGCGCATTGCCGAAGCGGGGGAATCTACACTCTCATCCGATATGATGCTCGGCACCCCGCAATACATATCCCCAGAGCAAGCCATGGGCGTGCGGGAGCTGGACGCGGGCACCGATATTTATTCCTTCGGCGTCATGCTCTACGAGTTAGTGGTCGGGCAAGTTCCCTTTAGTGCCGATACTCCCTTTTCGATTATTCACGATCATATTTATTCTCCCCTGCCACTGCCTCACAAAGTCAATCCTAACGTATCCGATGCGATGGAGCGGGTTTTGCTCAAGGCGCTTGCCAAAGACCGCGCCGACCGCTATGCGGACGCAGTTCTTTTGGTCGAGGCGTTCAAGAAAGCGTTTCTGGAGGAACCCTCGCCAGCTTTGGTCGAGGTGGATATTGCGAGTGCAGAGAACATTGCGACCCCGACGACTCCGGTTGCTCCGGCGGTGGAGGAAATACACACAGTGTTGACTCCCGAGGAAGAAAAAGCGGAGTCTTCCATTGCCGAGCCTGATGATGTAGAACCTGATGATGATATACCTGCCGCTGCCGAGCAGAAACCGCGCAGACGCTGGCGCTGGTGGCAGATTGCCCTGGTTGTAATCATTGTATTCTTGTGCTGCATTGTGAGCGCTCAGATACTCTCTAGAATCCAAGAGGGAAATATCGGGCGGCCTTCATCTATAATCGATGAGTCTGGCGATGATGGGTTGCCTGAAGGCTTCCTTGAAGATGCCAAGCAGGAAGCCACAGATCATCCTGATGACCCGTATGCCCTCCTTAATTTAGCAGCCGTTTATTGGGATGGCGGTCAAAAGGCTGAGGCCGAAGCAGCGCTAGAAAAAGCTCTCGAGTTGGCTGATGGCGACGTGGATATTTTCTTGCAGGTTGCCGACATGATGTCCGAACGTGAGATGTGGCTGCCCGCTGCTAAAACCTATCTGGAACTGGCACACACCGTTCCTAACGAACTCCCAGAAGACTTCACTGATCGTTTTTATCAGGCAGTGTTTATGGCGGCAGAGGATCCTGAGGCAGAGAAGGGTATTCCTATCCCGGCTATTGCTGAAGTGGATGAGATTATAGAGAAGGTTGTCAAAGCGCGCTTCCAACTCTATCGTGGAAATTCGGATGAAGCGCAGGCCACTATCAACGATGTGTTAGCTGAAATTAAACCGGGGATGCCGGAAGCTCTTTTGGTACAGGCAGAGATATTCTTCTGGCGAGATGATATCCAAAAGGCAAGAAGAACCTTATCTGAGTTAGAAGGGCGCACTGAAATTCCAGATTGGATGCGAGAATACATCATATTTTTGATTGATGAAATCAATGCTGGCGACGGTCGCAACCTTGACATAGTGGCATTGCCCCCTGACGGTATTCGGACTCGTCTGGATGCGCTCGACGCGCTGCTGGCCGCAGGAAAAGTCGAAGAGGCCGAAGCAGAGGTGAATCGCATATTGGAACTTGGTGGAGATGATCCAGGCTTATATTCCGAGTCCGCTGAGATTTTAGTCGGATATGGCGACTGGCTGCATGCAGTTCCATTGTATGTACGTTCAGCCTCGTTGTATAGAGGTGAGCCTCCCGAAGAACTTATCGAGAGAATCCAGATGGCAGTGTATTTTGGGGCGGGCGAACCCAATGCGATGGAAGTGTTATCTGATCCTGCGTTCGAATTGCCGCCAGAACGGATTGATCTGGCACAAGCTCGCCATCTCTTGTACCACGGTGATATGGGCAGTGCTAAAAGCATGATCGGCCAATTACTCGATAAGCCCCCTGATCTCCCAGAGGAGCGTTTACTCGAAGCTGAGATGTATATTCAATTAGAAGATTTTGATGCTGCCGAGGGTATCTTGATGGATTTGCAGGCAGATGAGAATATCCCCTTGTGGATTCAAAACGAAGCCGGGAATACTCTGGCTGAAATCAGACAATGAGAGTAACTGCTCAGATGCGACGCACTTGGTATAAAAAAAAAGTGCGTCGCACCTTAATGATTAAAATCAAACCATGAGGTAAAAAATGCGTAAACCATTTGTAGCTGGTAACTGGAAAATGAACAAAACCGCGGACGAAGCCTATCACCTGGTGTTAGAACTTGTACCAGAATTGAAAGCCATCCAAAGTATCGACCGTGTGATCTGCCCACCATTCACAGACCTGTGGATCGTGGCAGATTTACTCGAAGAAACCGGCATCGGCCTGGGGGCACAAAACATGCACTGGGAGGACTCCGGGGCTTTTACAGGCGAGATCTCTCCCTCAATGGTGGCAGAGGACTGCCAGTACGTAATATTGGGACACTCCGAGCGGCGGCAATATTTTGGCGAGACCGACGAGACAGTCAACCGCAAAATAAAAGCCGCCATTGCTCACGGATTGATCCCCATTTTCTGCGTTGGCGAAACCCTGGAAGAAAACCAGGCGGGCTTGACGGCTGATGTGGTCTCCCGACAGGTGCGCGGCGGCCTCAAGGGATTGACCCCCGAAGATGGTGCCAAATTGGTGGTGGCCTACGAACCTATATGGGCCATCGGAACCGGTCTGGCAGCCACCCCCGAAGCTGCCAATGTCATTCACCGGGATGTGGTCCGCGCCGCGTTAGCAGAGATGCTCGGAGACGATACAGCCCAGACCATCCGCATTCTCTACGGCGGGTCGGTCAAACCCAACAACGCGGCAGCATTCTTCGCCCAATCTGATATCGATGGCGCGTTGGTTGGTGGAGCCAGCCTGAAAGTCAAAGATTTCATTGCCATTGCGCAAGCCGCATTATCAGGGATTAGGGATTAGGGATTAGAGATTAGGGATTAGAGATTAGGGATTAGAGATTAGGGATTAGAGATTAGGGATTAGAGATTAGGGATCAGGAGCTGAGGTTTAAGGACGGTTTCTATATACCTGAACCCAACCCCTGTCCTCTACCCTCTACCCTCTACCCTCTCCCCTCTACCCTCTGCCCTCTGCCCTCTACCCTCTACCCTCTACCCTCTCCCCTCAAACCTCTACCCTCTACCCTCTGTCTCCCCGTGTTATCCCAATTCGATGGACTATGGTGGCTCCTGCTTTTGCTGGGGCCACTAATATTTTTGCAGCGCACTTTGCACCGCGAATTGCAAGCAGTGCTCCTGTTGCTCTCTCGCCGGGTCGAAATTGCGCTGGTGATGTTTTCGCTGCTTTTCTTCCCCGGCGTGCTGCTTCACGAACTCAGCCATTATCTCATGGCGCGGCTGCTTAGAGTGCGCACCGAGCGTTTCTCGCTGATTCCCCGGCGAATGGGTGACAACCGCTTACAAATGGGGTTTGTAGAGACCGTCCAAACCGATATTCTGCGCGACGCGCTTATCGGCTCGGCTCCGCTGGTTGCCGGCGGGGTGTTTGTAGCTTATGCGGGGGTGATGCGGTTGGGGTTTCTCTCTCTGTGGGATGCGCTGGTAAGCGGGAATTTATTAGCCGCCGCGGACGGAATTGCATCCATTTACGCGCTCCCCGACTTTTGGCTGTGGTTTTACCTGATCGTGGCTGTTAGCAGTACTATGCTTCCCTCGTCATCCGACCGCCGCGCCTGGCTGCCGGTTGTGCTAGTTACTGCATTGGTTATCGGATTGCCCGTTCTGTTTGGCGCCGGCCCGTGGATGTCGGTACACTTGCTTCCCCCGTTGAATGAGGCCCTGCGCGCCGTGGCGGTAGTTTTCGCCATCAGTTCCGCGGTTCACCTGATCGTCCTCGCCCCAATCTGGATGCTGCGAAAATCCATCAGCCGCCTTACCGGGATGCAGGTTGGGTGATAATCTTGCCTGATGAGTTTAGATTGCAAGGCCTCACCACGGCCATTCTCGAAGAGTCTTGTCCCAGGCACTGAGGTGTAACTATCCCAGGTGCTGGAGCAGTGTTCGGGGGATCGAACAGATCAGGTTATAAAGTGTGTTAGACTCCAGAGCATATTATTCAGGCTCTCTGGGATTTGCCGTGACTCCGTACACGGATTGTACGGATTTCACGGAGTCTCACGGAGAAAACGATAAAAAATCCGTGTTTATCCGTGTAATCCGTGTCCAAAATGTTTTAACCATGGCGAATCCCAAAGACCCATTATTCGAACGGGAGGCTTAGCTACGATGATGATAGATTGGTTCAATTTGGCGGCAAACTCTTTGTGGATTTTGGGCTGTGCTTTGGCGTTGGCGGCTCTCAGTTATGCCAGGTGGGAGGCCTCGACTAAAGGCGAAAAACTGCGCTCCCAACTAAATAGCCATCATTTGCAAATCCCCTTGAATTTGGCGGGAGCGTTATTTTGCTTGGGGCTGGCCGGCACCTCCGATGCGGTGTGGGAAATCGTGGTGTGGCTTATACTGGCTGTGTTGTTCTGCGTCCAAATTGGGGTGGAAATCTATCAGCAAAGACGAAACTGGTAAATTGGTAGATTGGTAAATTGGTAAACTGGTAAATTGGTAATAACCAATATACCAATATACCAATATACCAATATACCAATATACCAATATACCAATATACCATTCTACCAATCTACCATTTGGCTTTTGTTATTCCTCCCGGTTGATACTTCGTTCCTGGCTGAAGCCCTCGGGGTAGCGTCTTCGTAATTTTTCTACATTTTGTTGGGCGATACTGCCCAAGTCGATGCCGCAGGCTGAGGCAGCTTCGGCGAGGTACCATAAAACATCACCGAGTTCTTCAGCCAGCGTTTCGGGGGAGATGTCGTGCCCGTGGGCGGTGAGCTTTTTGACCATATTGGCAAACTCGCCAGCTTCGCCCGTTAGTCCCAGCGCGGCGATGATCAGGCGGCGTTCACCGTTGCCACCGGCTCCCGAGGTTCGGACTGCCAGGTTTTGGTATTCGTTCAGGGTGAGTGGATTCATAAAGCGGCCTCCTGCCGCAAGCATAGGTGCGACGCACTTGTCTATTCTTCCATTTGTGCAACCACGCGGGCCAGTTCGTCAACCATGAAGTCGTTTTCAACTTCACTGAAAATTTGCACCAATGTGCGGTAGTACCATAATGTCCCGTCTTTGCCGCCGTTGAATTTATCCCAGGTTGCGGCGCAGTCTTTGTGCAAGTCTCGGAGGATGGAACGGGCGTTGTGGAGTTTGTCGGCCAGGGACACGCGGCGCACTTCGGGACTTGCCTCCCGAAGGTGGGCAATATATTTCTCTTTTCGTTGCTGCCAGGGGGGTTTGGGGATGGTGTAAGCATCGCTGCATCCTTCCACAATTGCCGCCACGCGATCTCCAAAACAACACCGAATATCCGCCAGAGTGTCTAACCCTCCCTGATCTTCGACAGCATCGTGGAGCAGGGCTGCGATGGCTTCGTCCTCGTCGCCCCCAGCCTCCAAAACAAGTCCGGTCACACTCAACAAGTGAGCAATATAGGGGACAGCACTTCCTTTTCTGAGTTGTCGGGCATGGAGTTGGGTGGCGAATACTAATGCTTCTTGGAAGCGCGGTGTCAGGGCAGTTGGGCTGTTGTCCATATTTTGTCCTCGTGTTTGCAAGTTTGCACGTTTGCATGTTTGCAGGTTTGCCAATCGGCGACGCTTCAAGGACTGCCGCAGGCCGCACGTTTCCCACTCCGCTGTGTTTCGGGGACGCCGACACGTTTCCCACTACGCTTGCGCTCCGGGGACTGCGTCATGCCTCCCACTCGGCTACATTTCGGGGACTGCGTCATGTCCCACATCGTCGAACTCTATTCGCAGTCTTTTGATCCAGATATCTTTCGAGCCGCAGATGGCTATGGCTTTCCTGATCTGATCGTTTGCAAGGGCCTCATCTGAAGATAAAATCACGCCTTCGACTTTCGATCTCGTGATAACGGTTTCCAGGTCGTCGACACTACCCAGGACACTGATGCCCAGGATTTGACGCCCGCGTTTGAAAAGGTCGTCATCAATGAAACCAACGGGATCGAAACCGTGGCGGGTGTCTTGCAGAAGCCATTGGAGAATCATCACGCCAGCGTCATCCGCTCCATAGATAAGAATGGAACTGCTCTCCTGTTTCTTAGGGCGGGTTTGTTGATTGTAGACCTGATCCATGATTTTGAATGAAGAGCGTGATACTCCCAGGCCCAAAAAGAGAAAAACAGCAAATGATAACAGTGTTCTAAGGTAATACTCCGATGATGGGTAAACCAATAATACAGAGACGGCAATCAATACAACAGCCCCAAGAACAGCCCCAGCGTAGCGCAGCAAGTCACGAAGGCTGATATATTGCCACACCCCGCGGTAGATTCCAAATACGAAGAAAGATGTATAAGTTCCCGCCAGAGCGATAGGGAGAGAGTTCAGGAAAATATCCAGGTTGATGATGTCTACGTTGGAACCCAAATGAATCCAGAAGGCCAGATAGCAGGCGATGCTGATGAGTACCAGATCGAGACCAATTTCCAGAATCCGGCCCCTGTAAGTCAATCCTACCATCAAGCGCGTGATGGCTCCCTGGGGTGGAGAGGGGGCATCGGGGCCTACAACCTTCAGGCGTCCCAGGTATGCGGTAAGAAGGGCCATAGAAACCAGCAGGATTGGGATCAAGATCAGGCTGATGGTGTAGTCGATGGATTCCAGGGTGGTTCCGATGATGCCGGCGAGCAGCGCCACCCCGTAGAGAGAAAGCACCACTTGCCGTTCGCTCAGGCCGAAAGCGATCAGGCGGTGGGAGGTGTGGTCTTTGCCCCCGTGGGCGGGTGACTGTCCTCTGAGGATGCGGGTGATCGTGACCAGAGTTGTATCCAGAATTGGGAGCAAGAATAGGAGGGTGGGCACTCCCATGACGGCCAACAGGTCGGAGGCCTTCGGCACCCGTGCAATCGCGAGGGCGGCCAAAGTGAAGCCCAGAAACAGGCTTCCGCCATCTCCCATGAAGATGGACGCGGGTGGAAAATTGAACACCAGGAAGCCCAACACGCCGCCCGCCAGAGCCAGCGATATGAGCAAGAGACTCTGCGTGCCGGATTGCCAAAACAAAAAACTTAGCAGGCCGGCGGCTATAAACGCGATCCCTCCAGCCAGACCGTCCATATTGTCCAGCAGATTGATAGCATTGGTGATGCCCACCAGCCAGCCAAAAGTGAAGATAATATTGAGAATATCCAGCGAGAAGAAGTCGATGTTCCGCCCGAAGAAGACAACAATTGCCGCAGCGATGATTTCGCCCACCAATTTTGCGGGTGGGGAGATGCGCTTGAAGTCATCGAACACGCCGATGATGAAGATCAACCCCGCCCCGGCAAGCAAGGGCCAGTGCTGCTGCTCCATTGGTGCGAGGCCCATCGAAACGAGTACCGCAATCCCAAAGGCCAGAAAAATACCGATGCCCCCATATTTTGGGGTGGGTTTCGAATGCCACCGATCAGCCCTGGGGTCAGCAACCAGCCCGAAACGGAAACCGAGGCTCCTGATGATCGGGATCAGGAGCAAGCTTAGAACGAGAGATGTCAGTAAGGGGATGGTTAGCATGAGTGAGATTTTTGGTGATGACGCATATTTTTAACGTAATTACTCAGCATTTCAGTCCGAATGCCCCCCGGCCCCCAATCATGGGGGAGACACTTCTGTTTTTGTGTCTCTCTGCCCCAAGGACAGGACGGGAGAATGCCTCCCCCAGAATTGGGGGCCGGGGGGCGGGGCGGGGGGCGTTCTCAAGTAAGCCAAAAAAGTTAGTATCCCGCAGTGGCGGGATTTGGAAATTTCGGCTACATTTCTGGTCAAACCGCGAATCACTGCTATGGAGCAGGCTGCAATTGAGCAATGAGAGATCGCAAGCGGTCTTGTTCCGTATCAGGCGCAGCCGCAAGCGCTTTTTGAGCATGGAGCAGGGCGGTTTCCTGGTCACCAAGTTGAAAGTAAAACTGGGTCAGGTTTTCCTCTATTTTCCATACTTCATTCGCGCCGGCATATTCCAGGCTGTCTTCCAAAGTGCTGATCACCATTTCGATATCGTTTAGCGCCTGGTATGCACTGGCCAGAGCGTAGAAGTAGTTTATGCCTGGCCTGTTTACATTTTCGATGGCCTGACTATAGTGGTAGGCGGCCTGTGTATAAGCTTCTGTGCTCTCGTCTTCGTTTTCGACAGTGCGGCCTATTTGGACGTAGTAATCTCCAAGTAATGCGTGAGTCCAATCATATATGGGGTCGATTTCTAGCGAATGGGATAGAAGTTCATAAGCGGTATCCGGGCTTTTGAGGACGTTGAGGTACAGGATGGCCCATTCGTCCCACAGGCGGGCGTTATTGGGGCTGAGGATTGTAACCCGGCTGTAGTACTCATCCGAGACATACCCTCGTTCTTGGCGGATGGCTTCATCGGGGGCTTGCAATGCCCACCAGGAGTGGAGCCGGGCCAGGTTGGCGGTGTGGTCTGGGTTGAGAGGGTTGACACCCTGGGCACGTTTCAGGTCTGCCTCTGCCGCTAAGAAGACTTGTTCCTTTTCGGTGGGGTCTGTCAGCATTTTTGCGTCTTCCAGGTAGCCGCGCCCCAGGAATAGATAATAGTAATCTTCATCGGGAGATAACTTGATAGCGCGCTGGTATAGCAGGTTGGCGACAGGCCATTGTTGGTTGTTGGCAAACGATTCTGCCATCTTGAAAGCGGTGTCGGCGTGGATAATGCGCAAGTTGGTTGTAACGCTCAACCAGATCGCGATGATGAGAATCACCAGCGCGAAGATCGGCCCGGTTATGGATTCGTTCCTGGAACTTGCGGGCCATTCTTTTGGCAAGAAAGCTCCTAAAATCAGGACGCCGAGTATGATAAAGATATAGTATTGCGTCAACATCCCCTCGAAGCTTGCAGATTGGGCGATGACTTCATTCATGTTTGCGGGGGCTACTTGGGCCATCCGGGCCAGAGTCCCTGATAACCACAGACCGTAGAATGAACCGACCAGCCCAGATATTCCCAAGATGGCGGCAAAAGTTTTCCACCAGCCAGATTCTTGTGACGACTTGTCTGTTTCTGATGTCAAGATGACGCCGGCAGCCAGCCAGGTTGTCAGTATCAGGGCCAGAACACCATAAGAGATCGCGTCTTTATTGATGTGGGTCAGGGATGTCCAGAAAATTTCGAGTGCAGATGTCATCCCCGATAAGTTGGAAATATACTCGTAGATCATGGGCATCAGGAGCAAGGCCCCAATTCCGCCGCCGATGATGATATTTCTCCGCCAGACCGATTGGACGGTGGGTACGCGGCGAGTTTGTGATTTGCCGCCGCGCGAGCGTTTTTTGTTCGATGATACCGCCGTGCTCTGAGTTTGGCTTTCGCCATCGACAGCGTATTCACCCCTTTTGGGGAGCAGATAGCCGGCCGCCAGAATCAAAGCGGCAAAGGTGTAAAAGTATGTGTGAGTGGAGACAATCGCGATCCCAAAGTTGATCTCTGCGAAGTGAGAGACTATGGCTGCTAACAATACGATCAGGATCAGGGAGCGTGTCCCGCTGAAGGTATCTTGAGATGGCCGCTCGTGAGCGAACAGCGCGATCAAGGCCAGGTATGCTACCAGGCCCAAGATAATGCCGAAGGGCAGCCCGATGCCGGCGAATGCTGTCCCTTGCCAAATGGCAAACACGCCTGCCCCTGCGACACCGCCGCCAAAATAGAGAGCAAAAAATAGATTGCGCTGCCTGGGGTTGTTGACCATACCCAACCATTTTAGCCCGTAGTAAAAGACAGCGGTAAACATCCCCAGATAGGCTATCAGACCGAGCATCCCTGTGAATACTAACGAATCCCAGGTCTCATTGTGAGAGCGGTCTGGAGAGGCGTTGCGTTGTTCGACATAGGCGAGTTCGGGCGGGTAGAAAGGGTTATAGGCCATGTGCATGGTCTCTGGCCCGTAGCCGATCAGGGGACGGATGGCGTTGAAGGGATCTTGGTGCCCGTCGGGATATTCCAGCGGTTCGTGAGGCATGACCATCTCAGCCGCGCCTCCCCATATTAGCGAGCGAACTTTTGCCGTGCGGCTTTCAGCGTCTAGAAGTTGTCCCAGCCGTCTGAATGATGGCACTTCGTTGAGAGATTGCAATGGCCCATTGGGGACGTTGAGCAGAATTAGAAATGTGCCCGCCAGTACCGCGGTTGCTACTATCCCAACTGTCAGCCAGCGTTTGCGCCAGTACAGGGAAAGAAGCACGAATAGGAAGAACCCGCCGGCGAATAAACCCAACCAGGGGCCGCGGCTTTGGCTGAAATAGATAGCGATCAATTGCAGGGCGGCGATGAAAATATAACCCGTCGAACGGGCGGTTTGGCTGCCGAGATTGTTGGAGTCTTGCAGGATTTTCCCAAAGGAGTCCACAATTCTGCCCACGGTGAGAGGAAAGACCATAATCAGGTAAGCAGCTACGAAAATAGCATTGCCCATATGCGAGGCTACCCGGTGGGTCACATCTCCTCCCCAGGGAATGGGGTCAATGCCGTAGTGTTGCAGCACGCCGTACAGGCTGATGGGCAGGCTGGTCAGGATTGCGGTTGTCATTAATCGGTCAATCTGAGTTTGCTTCCGCAAGTTACCCGCTAAGGCCGCGAAGAGAATCAGATAGGATAAGGTGGTATACGTGCCTTGTAATCGCTGGTAAGACCCCCAGAAGGTGATTCTTGGTGTAACAGAGAATATCGTTGCGATAATGTAGACAACTGCAAGCGCGACAACCCATGCAACAATCGGGGTTTGCAAAACAGACTTGAGGGAATCTTTCCACGATGTTTCGTTTTTTCGCCTGGATAACCCTTCATCGACGGCTTTGATCAGCCATGCTCCTAATATGATGATGGCAAGCGTGCGTAGCAGGGCGGCTTTATCAGGTTCGAAGATGCGGCTGGAGTATTTGTTGAAGAAGAGCGGCGTCATCACGATGGCTGCCAACCAGCAGGCCTCGATGACACCTTCAGTATAGCGGCTTAGTTTTGTGGGCACGTATGACCTCTTTAGATTTAATTTGCGAAGGTAGGTTATAATTTGCGCTGGTCGTTATATTACCATAAGTAAAACGCAATTGTTCAGGTTATCTGCATCCAAATTCTGGCAATCTCTAAACTGCTTAAAAAATCACTCTGTCTCCAAAATATCGAGAGGCTACCGCGCGATCAAATTGAATGAATAGGGCAATCAGGTCTTGGTCAGGCATACGGAGGCGTCTTCTCAACAGACGCTTTTGGCGCGACAGCAGTTTGCTGATGCTGGCAAACGTAATCGTGCTGATTTTGGGACTGGTACGGGTGCCGGTGTTGACGCGTATCCTCTCCAAAGACGAAGTAGGCATGCTTGGGGTTGTGGCCTCCGTTTTGCCCTTCATGCAAATCCTTTCTATGTCCGGTCTCGATGGGGCCAGCTATCATTACGTAGCCCAGGGTTATAAAGCAGCCTTCCGGGTAGCCTTTGCAACGCGCTTGCGCTGGTCAATCCTCAGCGCGTTGGGTTTGCTCGCCGTGGGAGCGTATTGGCTGTGGGCGGGCAATCAAACTTTAGCCTGGCTTTTTAGTATTGCCGCGTTAATTTTCCCGCTAACAACTGGGTTGACGGCGGCAGCCGGTACTTTAGGAGCCAGAGAAGATTTTGGCCGCCTCTTTTGGTACCGTATCGGTGAGGCACTGACGCACTACGCAGGTTTTGGGCTGCTTCTATTGCTTCCACTGATGTCAACTCAAGTACTCTGGTTTTCTCTGGCAAACCAGGCGGCGTTGGCTGCATTGCAAGTGGGGACGGCAATGTGGTTGATTCGTCAGGTACGTGTTGATGAAGTTTCTCCCATGCTTCCGGAGAAACAAAGAGAGATGGTGCGCTACGGTAGGCATCTAACGGCCATAAATAGTATCTCGACAGCCCAAACGCGAGTGGACGCCCTCTTGATTGCCTGGTTTTTGCCTCTGAGCGTGATGGCAGATTACTCGATTGCTCAATTGGTTTATACCCAGGTCAAGCAATTATGGACAGTCTACTATGCCGTCCGCTATCCGCCGCTTGTGCGTTTGCCTCTGGCCCGACGTCGTCGGTGGATGGTGCTGGAGATGGGAATTATATGGGCCGGCTTTGCCGCATTGAGCCTGGCTGTGGGAGCCGGTCTCTGGGTGCTGGTTCCCATCGTGCTGCCCTCAGAATATATCACTAGTTTGCCATTTATTAATTGGCTTTTGGCGGCCTTTGTGGTTGGTATCCCGGGTTATTTTGTGGAGATATATTTCCGTACTTGCCAAAATGAACGAGGCCAGTATCTTTTGCGTGGAGTAGCAGCAGTAAGTGGGGTGGCTCTGCCTTCGGTTTTTATCATTTTCTGGCAGGCGCAAGGTGTTGTGGTGGGACGATTTGCGGCCAGCCTGGTTCTTTCTATTTTTGGTGCGATACTGTATTGGAAGGATGGAAGAAAAGAATCACTTGAAGCATGACGTGAAAAGATTGGAGAAACTAACTTGGCAAAAAAAGTTTTTAGCTTGATGCGGCAACAAATCCGAAAATATTGGCTAACATTCATTCTTCCGCAGCATTACAAACGGCTAAAGGCGAAAGCATGGCGGAATT
>JBDRGC010000296.1:0-14258 GCA_043818215.1 Chloroflexota bacterium
GGGGTATTAGAAAATCAAGGGAGTACGCCGCCGGATAAGACAAAGCCCTTTTTACCCAATGGCAGCTACAAACTCACTTCGCGGAATATCAAAGTAACCTTATTCGCTCAATGTGAAAGGATAAATAAAACTCAGACAGAAAGCAGCCTGGACATCGAAAATTATAATTATGAGCAGGGTGATATCGCAAATGTAGATGGTGAATTGAAAATCAACCAGAAATGTAAAATCATTCAAACCACCTACGTGGGGGATGGTAACTATGACAATCTGTTGAAAAGCATAAATCAAGACGGCAAACAACCGTTTAGATACGTAGATTACCTCTATGTTGCCTTTGCAGACCTCGACAACTCAAATCCCGACTCTCCAAAAATATTCTATAAACCGGATTACGAACCCAAAGTGAGGAAGATTATCGAAGAAGCCAAGAAAGAAAATCCAACTCTAACGATATTTGCTCAATTTAATTGGGCCAGCCATCTAGATCCACTTGTGGAAGACTCCAAAAAGGCAAAGGCCAGGATAGAGGCATTCGCAAAATCCATGCCGCCATTTTTCAAAAAGTATGGGTTTAGCGGCATTGACTTTGATTGGGAAGGTGTCAACCTTACCACCGATCAAGCCTCGTATTTATTTACGCAAATCAAAGATTGTATTGGCAACGGCGCATATCTTTCAATTTCAGCAGATACTACTAAATCCCTCAATGCCAATGCTGTGAACCATTATGTTGATACCGTCAACGTACAATCCTATAACCGGCTAAACTTAATTGACGACTTCATTAATATTGGCATTGAGAAGGGAAAAATCCACGTTGGTATTTGCAGCGAAAATGATGATCCGAATGGATTCTATCCTCCCAATGGCGACATCTCGAAATATACGAAATGTGTAACCGATAAAGGTCTACCCGGGTTATATGCCTGGCGCGTCGATAATGATGACACAGATCACGGGAGAAAAGTGCCGCGCTATACCATAACCAAAGCGATGTGGAAATACTCGCGCGGTGTGGTTCCGCCATTGTGATGGCTACTAAGCTAATTTGCGGCTGTGGCGTCAGCACTAATATTCCTATGACATTGTCATAAAATCAACTACCAAACTAAACAAAGAGGAAAATTATGTCCAAGAAAATCGTTTCTATCCAACTGCGATTGATCCAGAATATACTTCTGGGTATTCTGCTCGTGGTGAGTATGCTGGTGATAGCACCTGCATTACCCGCTCACGCCGGATCGTATGTAGTTTCTACCCTAAACGATAGCGGCGCAGGGTCGCTGCGCCAGGCCATCACCGATGCCCTGGCATCGCCGGAAGATGACACCATCACCTTCAGTGTGAGCGGCACGATCAACCTGGTGACTGCTTTGCCCAACCTCACCAGCGGCGGCGAGTTGACCATTGATGGCACGGGACAGACCATCACCATCAGCGGGCCTGGTGCAGGCTGCACGACTTGTTTCCGGGTGTTCGCGTCTACTATCACGCTCAACCTGACCAACCTGACGGTGACGAATGGCGATGTCAACAGTCAAGGCGCTGGTATCTTCAACGCTGGGGGCACCCTCAATGTGACCAATTGCACAGTCTCTGGCAACAATGCCGGCAATGGTGGCGGAGGCATTTACAACTCAGGTGATGGGACTACGAATATTATCAACAGCACCATCACGGGTAACAGCGCGGGCTATTCGCCTATGGGTGGTGGCGTCGCTTCAATGTCCGGCAGTGTGACAATTGTGAATAGCACGCTCTCGAACAACACTGGGGACGGCGTCGGTATAATAGGGAATCTCGATGTAACCCACAGCACCATCGTGAGCAATACTATAGGTATCACAAGCTACGGTTTTGGAGGGGACAGCGTTACGTTGCGGAATACGGTCGTTGCCAGCAATACCACCAATTGTATGGTGGCGGGTATGAGCGGCCCCTTTACAGATGGCGGCTACAATCTGGTGTGGGGGGATACCACCTGCCCGGGCACCAATGCCGACCCCAAACTGCTGGCGCTGGCCGATAACGGTGGGCCGACCTGGACCCACGCCCTGGACAACGGCAGCGCGGCGCTGGAACAAATTCCATCGGGCACCAACGGCTGCGGTACCACCTACACCACCGACCAGCGCGGCGAGCCCCGCCCGTACGACACGAAGTGCGAAATCGGTGCGTGGGAGGGACCCCCTCCCACCGACATCAATTTGGCCCTGACCAAATCGGTCAACCCCGTCGCGGCCAAGCCAGGGGAAGCCATCACCTACACCATTGCCTTCAGCAACACCGGCGCTATCACCGCCACCAACGTCATCATCACCGATACGCTCTCAGCCAACATCACCAATGCCAGTTTCACCAACAGCGGCGCAGCGCTCACCCTGGTTGAAGGCTCCCGCTACGTGTGGACCGCGCCGGACCTGCTGGAAAACGACGGCGGGGTCATCACTATCACCGGCGTACTGACCAAACCGCTGGCGGCGGGGACTATCCCCAACTCAGTCACCCTGGCCGTCTCCGGCACAGTCCAAACCGCCAACGCCGACCTGACGGTGGAGAACGTCGCGCCAGTCGCTAACGCCGGGGTTGACCAGGGCGTGAGCGTCAGCCAGACCGCCACCCTCGATGGCAGCGGCTCGTTTGACGATAACGGCGACGCGCTGACCTACGGCTGGACGCAAACTGGCGGCCCAAGTGTGGCGTTGAGCGATGCGGCCGCGGTTACACCCACCTTCACCGCCCCGGCGACAGCGGCGGTGGTAACTTTCACTCTAACCGTCAACGATGGCAACCTGGATTCCACACCCGACGAGATGGTCGTCACCGTGAACGAGCAAGCCCTCGAGGCCGATCTCGCCCTCAGCCAGACAATCGAAGTGGAATTTGTCACGTTCGTCACCTTCACCCTGCGTGTGGAGAATCTAGGGCCGGATGCAGCGGACGGCGCGGTGGTCTCGGATACGCTGGCCGCCAACGTCACCAACGCCACCTGGACCTGCATGGCGATGGGCGGCGCGGCCTGCGGCGCGGCCAGCGGTACCGGCGACCTGCTGGACACGCTGGGCGCCTTCCCTGCCGGCGGGGTGGTGACCTACACAGTGCGCGGCGTACTCACGAATTGGGGGATGGTCACCAACACGGCGGAAGTTACCCCACCCGTGGGTGCCACCGACCCAATCACCAGCAACAACCGGGCGACGGTTACACGCTACCAGATAATACTCCCCGTGATTTTTAACAACGCAACGACGCCCTGAAAACCGGAAGAACGTTTTGCTCCAAAACAAGTGTGGCGGGGGTGTCTGTGCCGGGAACGCCCCGGGAACACCCCCGCCATCATCCACGAACTGGAACTAGAAACACGGGCCGGGTCGCCGTTGAGCGTTCCGGGCGATCTGCTCGATCTGCTAAGTTTGGAGCTGCCGGACGAGTAAATTGGAAGGGGGCGGAGGAAGATGAAGGATGAAAAATCCCGCCGGGGTTGATGTTCCGGCGGGATTTTGTTGCTTAGTACACCTTGATGGTAATCGTTCAGCCCCCCCCTGCCCCCCAATCCTGGGGGGAGCAACACGGGCTTTCCCCAGTGTTGGGTTGAGCACGAGGGCTCCCCCAACTTTGGGAGGATGACTCCCCCAGAATTGGGGGCAGGGGGGCTGAACGGTTACCCTTGATGTGTAGATACTCAAGTTTTAGTCATCGAGGTGGTAGGTGTGATAGAAGTTTTGGCAAGGGTTCCCCCAAGCGATGTGCATCTCACGTGCAGTCAAGTCGATCACCAGTGCATTGATGGTTTTCTCGCGATCCAACAGATTTCCTTCACCAAAATCATGCTTACAGATCGAATTGGGGTAGTTGACATGGTCACGCTGAATGGTTTGAAGCGACTTGATAGTGTGAGTCTCAGATTGATTCAACAAACGCAAAGCTCGAAAATAACGAATACGGGAGGAGATCAACTCTTCCGGGTCGACCTCGATTTCCTGCATTTTCGCCGATAGATAGTGGTTGGTGTGCGCAATGTATCCATCCTTATTATAGATAATGGAAGAGCGTCGTGCGGATACTTCCACATTGTATATTTCTCCACTTTCATGCACGATTAAATGATTGTAACCTGCCGCGCGATGCGGGATGAGCGCATGGTTGATCGCGCCTCCAGGGGTCTTGGATGCCAGCACAGCACGCGAGACAACCAGGCGAGGAATACCAATGCGGGAGTCGTTTGGATACACAGAATCAATCAATTGTGCAATCCCGTAGGCATTGAACCCGACGTTGGCGATTAAACCGCCATAGGTCATTGCCAGGTAAGGCGGTTCATTCTTCGGCCTGGCATGGATGACAAAGACATCATCTTCATCGTCAGGGATCCAATCTTCGTTGTGTGCCGCTAAAACGTGACCATCAGCTGTGCGCTCATCATTGACAGCCATACTGATACAGCGCGTCAGGTGTAAAGCATCCGTTGTCACTGCTTCCAAGACATTCAGTACAACTAGATCTTCGAAAGGGACTTTGGCCCCTTCCGCAATCCCTTGCATCTCCTCAACATATTGGGGATAGCGTTCCTGCGCAAAGGGCAAATATTTGCGCGCCTGGATTTGTGCGCCATCCCAGGTCAATTCAAGTTCGCGATAGGCTTCGTCCAGCAACTTGCGGGCATTTTCTATGCTATGCTGCACATTTTCCCGCCGTGACTCGCCAATTTGCTGTCCCATTTCACGATGGGTACCAGAAACGCGGAGCAAAGGCGGAGGCGTAGAATGGATAGGAACTTCGAAGGGGTTTTTCTTATCAGCCATGAATATTTCTCCTGAATAATACAGACCTGCCCACCCGCTCATTGAGTGCAAGACGTGACTGTCTGCTCAAAACGATTGGTAACAATTCTACACTCAATGTCATTAAGTTAGTGAAACGAGAGTGCCGGTTGAGTAGGTTCGGAGCTTGCGGAGAGCCGTACACCTGCACCGAACGCAGGTACGGTGTCGAAACCAAACGGGTCTGGCAAAGCGCATTTTTCACTGGAATCCGCTTGATTTCGACACTTGCCCCTCACGCAGTGCAGGTGTACGCTCCGGCACAAAATGCGTGCCTCCGCTACTCAGCGCTGGCATTTCCTTAACTTAATGACATTGATTCTACACTATTAAACGCGGCGCGGGGGACGCCGGCTGGAACGAATCTTAGGCCGCCTTCCTGCTCCACTTTCTGGCTCTCTGAGATATTGTGGGGCGCGGTACACGGATTACACGGATTATACGGACACCGTGCCGGTACGGCGTAAAGCCAAAGAAAAATCCGTGTAATCCGTGTACAAAAAGAGTTTGACCATACAAAACATCAAAGAGCCCACTTTCTCGAACTCAGGCAGTAGTGACTCTTTTCAGCAATTCCATTCAGGATCGTGTGCAAAACCTTAGATTTATCTGGCTCTCTGGGATTTGCCGTGACTCCGTACACGGATTTCACGGATTTCACGGATTTCACGGAGTCTCACGGATAAAACGATAAAAAAAATCCGTCTTTATCCGTGTAATCCGTGTACAAAAAGTTTTAACCACGGCGATTCCCAAAGACCCATTTATCTTTGACAGCTAATCCAGCAGAATCCTTCTTAGCCTGGGTCAATGCCGCTTCCAATTCTCCAATCTCCAACACAGTCGCCGCAATGCAATAATATCTTTTGGATCGTCCTTCGTTGAAGTCTGCTAACATTTCATTGAGCCATCGTTCTTTAATTCGTTGCATTTTTACAAATACGCTCATGCCATGTTGTTGAACAAAGGCGATATTGTCTTCAAGTTTTTGATAACACACAAAGGTATCATATTCTTGGCTGAACTCTCTATGTCCGCGCCACTTTTCGCACGTGCCGCTCTCGGCGCATTGCCAGCAAAATTCAATGCTCTTTCTCTTAACCGCACAAGTGATAAACGGACATCCCGCACCCATGCGGTATTCGCTTTTACACCCGCCGCACTTGCTTTTGCCTTCTGTATGATAGTTGGGACAAAGTTGGCAAGATAGTCCACAAATTCCAATTGCGGGATGCTTGATTTCCATTTGTCACACCTTCACTCAATATAGCGGGCTAACGGTTTGTGTTACTGGCAGGTGGGCGGGCGTGGATTCCGCTTGAGATGTAGGAAAAACCCAAAGCCAGAAAAATGCTTGTAAATTGCGCAGACTCCCAAATGTCCGCTGCACACTTTGTTAGCCCGTTCTTTGCTTTACAAGAACTCGATAATTCCATTAGGCAACTGTCTGACTTGTTCTAAAGAAATTTGCACATTTTCCGATTTTACATCTAATTTATTGTTCGCAATTTCGGAGAGCGTAGCACTAAAAACCACTGTACCATCTGTGTAATTTTCTAAAGCCATTTCACCTTGAATTGAAATTTGTCCGTTTGGAGTTTGGATGATAACGAATTCGGGATGTATAAGCCTTCCATCACCCAGGGAGATGATGCTTCTTGGGCTGAACGACCTAAAAATTTGTGTTTTCTCAGGGAGTTTAATCGTTACCGAGTTGTTGTTGAGTAAGTTTTCAATTTTTCGATTTGCTTCGACCAAAATTTGCTCTACGTTCTTCTTCTCCAGTTTTTCCTTGTTTGCAATATCTAACATTGTCCAATTGACTTGTTCTTGTGTCGCAACTTGAAACAAAAATTCGGAAAGAGATAGTCCTTGTTCAACTAATTCTTGCCATTCACTTGCTGGATAGGTTTGTTCAAGTAACCAGCAAATTGCAGCGCCCATAAAATACTGCCGTGAATATCCGTAGTAACACATTGAATTATCTGGAGAAATATTGAAAAGAGTCACCCTTGCTTTTTGTTCTACAAATGACGCGATGCCTTCATTTCTCTCTAAATTTTTCTCAAAGTCAAGCAATCCTTCATGTTGGGCTAAAATCTCATGTCGTTTTCTAATTAACCCAGATAGTAATTTTAATTTTTCCGAGGGGGAAAGAGTGTTATTGTTCAAAACATCCGTTTCTGCTGAACATAATGCACGATAAGTCGGATTCAACTCAGGATAAAAAGCCAGAACTTCAAAGAAATTGTATTTTCCATTGCACTGAAATCTCTGACCCTGATAAACATGAAAACATTCGTGATAAACCAATGGAATCAGCGATTGCTCATCGTCGCATATTGCTAAAGGGATGGTTGCTGTTGAAAAACCATTAATTTCTAATGCAGTTGCTGCTGTCAGGTGATTTGGGCGTTCTGATGGCGGGTTGGGATGATTGATAAATGTAAATTCATCATCGTCATAAATGACCACAGGCACATTTTTGGGCGTGTAATCCAGCCAAGTTGAAACAGGGTTTTCCAAAGCACGCTTAACAATGTCAACAGCGACTTTTGCTTTCATGTTTTCACCTTGCTTAGAGCAGCGGGCTAACGGGTGCACATCAGCCGCGCCGCGGCTGGGCCGCTGGCCTTCACCAACCAGCCAAGTGACTTCCGCGAGCCCTAGCTCGCAATGCGCCGCGATAGCGGCATCGGCTGGATGTGCTGTTTAGCCTGCTTCGTGTTGTGTGCAGAGTATTACAGGTTATGGCGTCAGGGTGCGGCTTTGGGCTAACACCTGTTGAATAGCATTGGCCACCAAGTCTGGGCGGTCGAGATGGATTGCGTGACCGCTGCCTTCTGCTACGAGGTGAGTGCTGTTTGTGGACAGCGATGCTAGTTCTCCCTGCAGCGCCAGCCATATTGTTTGAATTTGCTCGACTGGAAAATCGGGGGGCAAACCAATCGATTGCAGCGTTTCAGCATCTATGCTGTTCTCCGCGGTCAGCACCACCAGTGGTAGGTCGCCCAGGTCTCCAATTTCGCCCACCTGATTGCAGGTCTCCTCCAACCCTCTGAGTTCTCCAAGAGTGGCATCAAAGTAAGATGGGTGGGACATCATTGTTACATAGATATCCTGAACATCCACTGGGAGTTGTCCGATGTGAGGTGGCAACGCCTGTTCAGCAGCGGATTTGCCTAACATGCGCAAAATGCCAAAACGCGCCATAAGACCCATCACGCTAAAGTAACTGTTCTGCTGTTGGATGATCTGGATGTATTCGGGTGGCAAACGAGTCAGTTGCTCTTCATGGCCAGCGTCCACCAACACCACCCCGACTACTTCTTCGGGATACAGGTTGGCGTACATGCGGACATCGTATCCGCCCAGCGAGTGGCCGACCAGCACATAAGGCCCTTCGACCTCAGCGTTGACCAACAGCGCGTGCAGTTCGTTGGCAATCTGCCGCGCCGTGCGCGGATCTGGACCTGGGTCGCTCCAACCGTACCCGGCGCGGTCATACGTGCAGATGCGGGTGAACTGCGCTACCTCGGGCTGCACCAGACTCCAGCCGAGCGAGAAATCGCCGTTGCCAGCATCCACCACCACAGTAGGGCTGCCCTCGCCTTGGCAGAGAATGTGCAGATTGTAACCACCTACATCCACACGCTGGCCGGGAGCGGGGAATTGCTCGAAATCAGCTGTGGTGGTTTGGACCTGGTAAGCATAACCGGCAGTGAGCAAAACCACCAGCACGATCACTAGTCCGCTCAGGATGCGTAATCCCCACCCGAGACAACCGATACGTTTACTTGACACAGAAGCATTCTCAGTCATCATCACTCCTCCGATACTTGCATGAGCAGGCTAACTACGAAATAGAACGCGGATTTTGCAGACGCCAAGGACGTGACTGCGGTAGGGCGGATTTTCGCAGACGCTTTGCGCGCCTACGGCGAAAACAAAAAAATCCGTGTAAATCCGTTGAATCAGCGTCACACCTGCACTTGCCGCAGGTACAAGTGTCCGTGTTCTATTATTGAGCATTTGTTAATAATCTGAGCTGTTACATATACGGTAGAGAATCAAGAAAAAGCTCTTTCGAAAAACTCAACCAGGCGCAGATAAAGCGTGCGCTGGTTTTCTACTTTGTGGATGCCATGACCTTCATGTTCGAAATTGAGTAACTCATACGCAATTCCATGCATATCGAGCGCTTTGACCACGGTGTCCACATTTTTGGGGGTAACATTCGGGTCTTGCCCGCCTTGAACGATGAGCAGCTTTCCCTGAATATTCTGGACAAAGTGGAGGGGGGAGCGGTCGTAGTATCGCCCTGGGATCTGACTTGGTGTGCCACCCATCATCTCCTCACTATAAGGACGAATATCTGGGCGGGTGGTTTCGTAGTCAACGACCAGATCGGTCATACCGCAGATGGGCGCTGCGGCTGCAGCAATCTCGGTCGGGAAGTGCGTGATAGCCCACCAGGATGAGTATCCGCCGTAGGACGTGCCTGTGATACCAACTTTACGTTGTTGGGCAATCCCGGCCTCGATCAACGTTTCGATCCCGGTGCGGATGTCATCTTGCTCACGACCACCCCAGCCATCCTCCAGAATGGCCTCGCGGAAAGGCAACCCATAGCCCGTGCTGCCGCGATAATTTGGATCTAGTACATTGAATCCCTGCCTTACGAAAAATTGGATTTGTGCGTTGAGATAATCCGGGCTGTGATAAGTTGGGCCGCCATGCACATAGATGATGGTCCCGCGCGCCTTGACAGATGGGCGATACAACCAACCGTGTACCGGCAATCCATCTGAAGAATGCCAGCGGAAATCTTCTGCCGGGGCAAGCTGGTCTCGACTCAGTGTTGTCCGCTCCCATACCTGCGTGAGACTGACAAACTTCTCTGGTTCCGGGTTCTCACGCTCGAAGCGGACAATGTCACCCGGTTGGCGGGCGCTGTAATAAAAGCCAACCCATTTGCCATCTGGCATGGGAGCCAGCGGGATAAGATTCCCTTCTACTATCGAGATACTGGTTTCGTTCCCTTGCTTAATGTCCAGGAAGGAGCAACGGACACGTCCCTGCTGGTTTTCGACTACGATTGCTTCATTACAACCTGCGGGCACAAAGGCAGTCTGAATATCACGAGCGGGGTCATCAATCAACCAGCGCAGGTCCGCGCTACCCAACTCCCAGATGCCAAGTTTGCGATGCGTGGGCGTTTCCGTCAGCACCAGTGCCCTTTGACCATCGGGGTGCCAGACGGCAAAAGTTTTAACTGCATCCCCGAAGTTGAACAATTCCCGGTCGTCCTTGCCGCCAATATCCACCAGCCAGATCTGCCGGCCAGCGGGATGCAGGTCGTTGCGCGTGTACAGGATATGCGTCCCTTGAGCATTAAGCTTGGGTACGGTATAGCCGCCCTTTTTTGGATGGGCTAAGGGAACACGCTCTCCGCTATCAAGGTCCTGCCGGTATATCCAGGTTTCTTCTGTTTCCACACCGGATTCGGGGTGGACGTTTGCGCCGTAGACCAGCCACTTTTCACAGGGGTGCAGGCTTCCGCCGCGGATGAAATAATTCGGTTCCGCTTCGGTAAGGGGAATCATCTCAAGGGGTTTTGCCAGGTCAACGCGGAATAGTTGGGCGCGCTCGTTGCCGTCCTTATCCTGCTCGACGATCACGGCGCGGCTGTTGGGAGTCCAGGAAACCAGGAAAGTGTTCTGGTTGGTATTCGTCAGCCGGATGGGGGGCGTGGAACCATCGGTAGGCGCAACGAAGACATCTGTTGTGGGGCCAGTGTGGAACCAGGTCCAGGCAACCCAACGCCCGTCGCGGGAAACCTGGGGGATCAGTTCGTCATCAATATTGGGCAGGGTCAGCAAGGCGTCCAAGTATTCTTCGGGGTTCATATATCTCCATTTGTACCTCCTGGCAGGAGGGGTTGGTTGGCTTTATTCTATAGACTTTCAGAAAAGATTTTGATTTGGTGTGTCACACTGCAAGGGTGTACCCGTTGGTATTGTGAGTAAACCCACAGCGCGTGGGGCGCTGCTCAATCAGGAAGAAACTAAATGTCATGTCATCGCGAGCCGACGCTTTTCGGCGAAGCGATCTCCCTCTCGCCAAGGATGAGATTGCTTCGTCACACAGAACGTTCCTCGCAATGACAGGATGGTAAGCAGAGTCAAAAACATTATCTGAACAACTATAGCAAAAGGCAGGCGGCTTTGTGGTTTGGGCTGATTTGCACGTAGGACGGGTCGAATTGGGTGCAGCGCTCTTCGGCCAGCGGGCAGCGGGGATGGAAGCGGCAGCCGGGTGGCACCTCGATGGGATTGGGCACTTCGCCTTGCAAGATCATGCGCTTGCGCCGTTTGCGAGGATTAGGAACCGGAGCCACGGAAACCAACGCCTGGGTGTAGGGGTGACGCGGTTCTTTTAGCACTTCAATTGTAGGGCCAATCTCGACTATGCGGCCAAGATACATGACCGCCATGCGGTCTGTGAAGTATCCGGCGGTCGCCAGGTCGTGGGTGGTATAAAGTATGGTGATGTCACGGGCTTTGCGTAAGGATTGCATCAGGGTCAAGATATCGGCGCGGATGGAGACATCCAGCATGGAAACCGGTTCATCGGCTACCAGCAGTTCGGGTTCCAACACCAGGGCGCTGGCAACCACTACGCGTTGGCGCTGTCCGCCGGAAAGCCCGTCTGGATAGCGCCCCCAGAAATGGTCAGCAGGAACCAGGCCGCAATCTTCCAGGGCGGTACGCACGCACTGCTCTTTCTCGGCGGACGTCAGCCCCAGATCGTGGATTTCCAGCGGCTCGACCGCAATCTCCCAGACCGTCTGGCGCGGGTTGAGCGACTCGTAAGGGTCCTGGAAAACCATCTGTGCCCGGCGGCGTAGGGCTAAAATTTGCTTGCGACGGCTGAGCCTGCCAATATCATCCCCGTTTTTACCTGCGGATTCGATTTGTCCCTGTGCCCAGTCGGCCACGTTGTAGCCATCGAAGGTGATTTGCCCCCGGGTGGGCACCTGCAAACCGAGAATATTCATCCCAACCGTGGTTTTCCCAGAGCCGGATTCACCCACCAGGGCCAGGATTTCGCCGCGTTCGACGCTGAAGCTGACACCATCTACAGCATGGACGACTTTGTGAGGTCTGCGTTTCAGGCGGTCACCGAGTGTGCGGGCTACCGGAAAGTGCTTGTAAAGGGAATCGATTTGGAGGAGGGGTGGGTTCTCTAACATTTTATGTTTCAGGCCTCACGCTTCACAAGATGGCACGCCACCAGATGTCCCGGCGCGAACTCTTGATCTGGCGGGTGTTGCTGGGAACAGATGGCCGCGCCTTGAGCGACATGACAGCGCGGCTCGAAACGGCAGCCGGGGGGCAGGTCATCCAGGCGGGGAGGATTACCGGGGATGGAGGCCAGTTCCGAACCCGGCTCGGCGATATCCGGGAAGGCCTGTAGCAGGCGCTGGGTGTAGGGGTGCCGGGGGTCGTTGAAGATCGTGTCGCTGTTAGCGTATTCGGCCAGGGTGCCGCAGTACATCACCAACACGTCGTCGCACATCTCGGCCACCAAACCCAGGTCGTGGGTGACGATCACCAGCGAGAGATTGAGTTCCCGCTGCAATTTTTCAAGCAGTTCGATGATCTGGGCCTGGATCATCACATCCAGGGCGGTGGTAGGCTCGTCAGCGATTAAAATGCGCGGGTTGCAGGCCAGGGCCATGGCAATCATCGCTCGTTGGCGCATCCCGCCGCTGTATTGGTGCGGGTATTGTTTGCCGCGTTTGGCCGAAATACCCACCAGTTCGAGCAGTTCTCCGGCGCGCTGGCGGGCATCTTTCTTGGAGTTAACCACATTGTGCAATTGCAGGGCTTCAACCAACTGGCTTTGGACGGTGCGCACCGGGTTGAGGGCATTCATCGCTCCTTGAAAAACCATCGAGATATCCCGCCAGCGGATTTTTTGCATCTCGCGTTCGCTGATTTGGAGCAGATCGCGGCCATCGAAGAGAATCTGCCCCCCCACAATACGCCCCGCTTCCGGGAGCAGACGAAGCAGACTAAGCATGATGGTTGTTTTGCCGCACCCCGATTCGCCCACCAACCCCAAGGAGCGTCCCTGCTCCAGGGTAAAGCTGACTCCCTCAACGGCTTGCAAGGCCACCCCTTCGTCGGTGAGGTATTGCACCGAAAGGTCGCGCACTTCCAGGGCATTCATGAATTCACCCCCGGGCTGGAATCCGGGATATTCATCCCGTCCACCAGGGGTGGCTTGCCCATCATCAACGAAACCATTTTGCGGGGGTTGAAGAGGTGGTGCGTGGTCAGCCGCGGGTTGATGATTTCCTCCAGGGCATTGCCGATCATGATGATCGACAGGCTGACCCAGACGATGGCAAAGCCCGGCGGGAGCAGGAACCACCAGGCCATCCGGCTGATGGCTCTCTCGAAGGCAAAGTTCAACATCATGCCCCAACTGATCAAAGTAGGGTCACCCAATCCCAAAAAGCTGAGGGTCGATTCGGCAATGATGGAGGAAGAAATGTCGAGCACGGCCTGGGCGATGATCAACGGCACCACCTGTGGAAAGATATGCCGCATGATGATGCGGAAATCGCTGGCCCCCAGGGCGCGGGCACGCAGCACAAACTGGCGCTCTTTGACGGTGATCACCTGCGAGCGCACCAACCGGGCGGTATAAGTCCAGTAAAGCACGCTGATCACCAGGATGATCTTCCATAGGCCGCGGCCCCAGACGGAGATGATCACCAGCATCAGCGGCAGGTCGGGGATCACCATCAAAAAGTCGGTAAAACGCATCAGAGTATTGCTGACACGCCCGCCGAAGTATCCGGCAATCAGGCCGACGGCGGTGCCGATAAACATCGAAAAGAAGGATGAGACGAATCCAACGATCAACGAGACGCGCGCTCCATAGATCAGCAAGCTGAGCACGTCTTTGCCGGCGTCGTCGCGCCCCAGCCAGTGTTCGATGTCCGGCGGGGCCAAAATATCTTCAGGGACAACATCGACCCGTTGGCTGGGGTCATAAGGTGCCAGTAAGGGAGCGAAGACCGCCATGAAGATCACGATGGAGAGCATCACCATGCCCACGACGGCCATCGGTTTGCGGCGTAATGTTTTCCAGATGCGGTTGCTTTGATCCATGTTCATTCCTGGTAGTGGTTACGGGGTAAGTGACCAGGCGTTCCACCGCGGAGCGGATAGAACGAGAGATCACTTACTTTTTTACCACTACCCATTCCTAACCCGTACGAGCCGGAACCAAAAGGAATTTCTCACCACCAAGGCACAATACCCTGACGGGTACAAGCGAGACACAAAGTTAAGAAATAAAAAGTTTTCCTTCGTGCCTTTGTGCCTTGGTGGTAAATGTTCTTGTTTTTTGCACCGT
>JBDRGC010000297.1:0-12097 GCA_043818215.1 Chloroflexota bacterium
GTAGGTTGGTAGGTTGGTAGGTTGGTAGGTTGGTAGATTGGTAGATTGGTAGATTGGTAGATTGGTAGGTTGGTAGGTTGGTAGGTTGGTAGGTTGGTAGGTTGGTAGATTGGTAGGTTGGTAGGTTGGTAGATTGGTAGATTGGTAGATTGGTAGGTTGGTAGGTTGGTAGATTGGTAGGTTGGTAGGTTGGTAGGTTGGTAGGTTGGTAGGTTGGTAGGTTGGTAGGTTGGTAGATTGGTAGATTGGTAGGTTGGTAGGTTGGTAGGTTGGTAGATTGGTAGGTTGGTAGATTGGTAGATTGGTAGATTGGTAGGTTGGTAGATTGGTAGGTTGGTAGGTTGGTAGATTGGTAGGTTGGTAGGTTGGTTATTACCAGTTTCCCAGTTTACCAATCTACCAATTTACCAGTTTACCAATTTACCAGTTTACCAATTTACCAATTTACCAATTTACCAATTTACCAATTTACCAGTTTACCATTCAATAGATGGATTTCGATTCATGTGGGGGGTGAGATTGCGATAGAAATATCCGGGGTCTTGAATGCGCACAAATTGAACTGTGTGATCGCTGGCCCGCACGTGTACGCAGTCGCCGTCGGCCAGCTCGATGGGGAAATGACCGTCTGCGCTGATGACGGCCTGATGTTCGGTATGGACTGTGATATTGACCGCTGAACCTTCAGCCAGGACGATAGCCCGATCAATGGAGAGATGAGGGGCCACCGGAACCAGGAGGATATTGCGCAGTTCCGGGGGGAGGATCGGCCCTCCGACTGCCAGAGCGTAGGCGGTGGAACCGGTGGGGGTGGCGACGATCAAACCATCGGCCACGTAAGTTGTCAGGTAGCGGCCATCCACAGCCGCATCAAGGTGGACAGGCCGCACAATCTGCCCCCGGCTGACCACCACTTCGTTCAACACCTCCCAGCTTCCTATCATCTTCCCGGCACGCCACTGTTCCGCCCGCAGCATCATCCGCCCTTCGAGCCAAAACTCGCCATCCAACAATTTGGGGAGCGCACCCTCCCACTGCTCGCGCCTGATTTCCATCAGAAACCCGAACTTGCCCAGGTTGATGCCCAGGACGGGGACGTTGTAGGGCGCGCACAGAAGCCCGGCGTGCAGCATAGTACCGTCACCGCCCAGCGCGATCAGCAGATTGGTTTCTGTGTTCTTGATACGCGCACACAAGGCATCATCATAGAGCAGCCCGTAGTATACCGAGATACCGCGCTCTTCGAGAAAAGATGCGATTTTGACCGCCTCGTTGTATGCTTCGGAAATCTGTGGATGAGCCGCGATAACGACGTTTTTGAATCTCTGGGTCACTTAAAGCCTCTGGTCGCAGGTGGAGCGGAAACCGCAGTGGGCGCACCGCTGTGGAGCGTTGTGGGAGCGAGCTACATCTTTGCGATGATACTTCGAACGCATATCGATCAGCAAGTCAAGCAGGGCCGATTCGAGGTCGGGCGTGTACTCAATGCGGTAGGTGTGGTTGGGGTAATGCAAAATCCCATGGGTTGGCCGCTTTCTGAATTCGTGTTCCACCAACCGGCAGTAGGCAGCCAACTGAAAAATGTGTGAATCGTAGGGAGCCTGAGAGACGCGTGTCGATTTGACTTCCACCGGGATGACCATCTCTCCCTGCCTGACGATGAAATCTGGCTTGCCGGCCAGGTCTACGCTGGGGTCGTACAACGGCTTTTCCACAGGCCCCCAATTGCGCGTATCGGTGTAAATAATCTGCCCGCCCGGCAAACCAGTTGCCTTGCGTTGGCGCGCAGCCTGCAATAGCATAAATACAGCCAGGATGAAAAAGAAGATTGCTAGGTAGAGCATGGGAGGAATAACCAAATTCAATGGGACGCGGATTTACGCGGATAAACGCGGATTCCTTTTTTATATATCCGCGTTCTTCAGCCCTCTCCGCGGTTAAAGATTTGCACGCATGGGGCAGCCTCTAAAGAATCTGATTTGTAAAATAAACCGCCAAAAGGATGATCGCAATCAACAGCAAGGCGTAGGCCAGAGCGCGCAGCAAACCGCTGACCAGCACGGCCCGTCCGTGGCGTTGATGGAGTTCGCTCCCGCTGGCGAGTTCGGCGATATTGTCAGATTGGATTCCCTGTCGCTGATACCACCAGGCGCGCTCACAGAATAAGTAAGTGCTGATGTCAGAAGCGCGTATCTTTTGCATGGGGGCACCGAACGGCCGTCGACGGATGACCGCCGACGGCCGCGAAATCCGGTTTCAATCATCTGCTGTCAGACAATATTCGACTTTGCGAAACCATCACCAATCTCCAACCTCCAATCTCCATTCTCCAATCTCTAATCTCCATTCTCCAATAACTGACTCTCGAAAGCCCGCAACTGCTTTTCCAGCCGTTCCTGACGCAGGCTGAGCGTCAGGTCGCCGCGGGTGCGCTCCGTCACGCCCCGGACGATATCGGTGAGACGGCGCAACCCACCGGTGATAGCGTCAGGATAATCCATAGTGACCAAGACAGCATAAATATCATCCATATAGCCAAGCAAACGCTCGGACTCCTCAGTATGACCGTATCGAAGAATATCCAAACATTTACGGCGCAATTCACCGGCAGCCTCTGCCAGACCTTTCAAGTAAGTATTATGCTCCAGAGCTAATTCGTCTGGGCTAGGGAGTGGCTCATCGTTGACTAGCGTATAAGTGATATTGGCTTCGGCAAATTCTTTGAGCGCATCTTGCGTATAGCCTGCAAAATAAATGTCGGGGTACTTAGTATGATTCTGGCTCAACGCTTCGACCAATTTGCGGGCGTCTGCCAGATGCTCTCGAGCCAGACCGCGCTCATCCCTGTGGACGGCGCGGATGGCGTTGGCACAGTGCCGGGTCAGCATACGGGCTTGCTTCAAAGCCTGATCGCGCACTATGGTGCGCGTCTCGAACGATTGGTGAATTTGCTCGATGATGGTGTCAAGTTTGTCCATAATATTTATTCCAAGTGTTCAGTCCGTTGATGATAGAACGCGGATGACACGGATTAAGCGGATTAACGCGGATTTATTTTTAAGCATCCGCGGTGATTCGCTTAATCCGCATCAGGCTGTACCGGCACGGTATCCACGTTCTATTTACGCCCCCCTCAGTCCCCCCAAATTTGGAGGGAAGACTCCCCCAGAATTGGGGGCCGGGGGGCGCAGGGGTCTGAACGATTGCTTTTTAAGAGTCTCCATTCACGCCCCCCTCAATCCCCCCAACTTTGGGGGGAAGTCTACCCAACTTTGGGGGTCGGGGGGCGCAGGGGTCTGAACGATTACTTTTTAAGAGCAGCCTCTATTTCTTTGGAGAGCGGAATAGATGCTCGGCAAGTGATGTGCCGCCCGGAATTTTTATCTCGCCGAAATTTGCTTCGAATTTCGACAAGTTCTCCCCTAGAGCGCTGTAAAACAACTTGGCGCTCAGGGGACTCATCAAAATCCTGGCTCTGATATCGGTCGAAGGCATTCCGGGGAGCATCTGGGCGAAGTCGATAACCATCTCCGATGGCGAATGGGTGATGCGCACCAGATTGACGTATATTGCTTCCAGGTCTGGCGGAATCTCTAGAGGAGGAAGTGTGTGCGTTGGTTTTGGTTGGGGATCAGCCATAATGAGTACTCCTGTTCTTAAAAAAAGGGCACCCGCTTTTAGCGAATGCCCTTTTCGTTTAGCTTCAGTGGTTAGAAGGGGATATTATCTTCTGCTGGCTGATCCGTGGGACCATCAGCGGATTGATAGCCATCATCTTCCTGCTTGGTGGAGAGGAAACGTACCATGACCGCAGATATCTCGAATGAAGTACCTGGTGTGCCATCCTGACGCGTCCATATCTTCGGCCCGCCCGTGGCTGGATCAGCGGTGAGGCGTCCTTCTATAAGCACCTTGCTGCCGCGGCGCAGATATTGGTTACAGGTTTCGGCCTGGCGTCCCCAGGCTGAAACGCGGAACCAGATGGTTTCCTTCACCTGCTGCCCATCGGAAGCAGTGTACTGGCGATTGGTGGCCACTGAAAAATTGGTCACCGCCTGACCTGAGGGCGTGTACCTCATTTCAGGGTCGCGGCCTAAATTACCAATAATGATGATTTTCTGATACATGGGAAAATCTCCTTTTCGTTCAGTGAGCGGCCTGTCTATTATTCCGAGCATCCGCTGCCCGGTGCAGCGCTATCATTTTCACTCACCGTATCGAATTCAGAACAATTGTACTCCAAATGGCGCAAGACGTAAAACATAAAATGCCAGCAATCCAATTATTAGTTGTGTAGTTTGACAATGGCAGGTTTCACATAATTGGCAGTACCGTAAAACTAACACGGGAAATGACCGCCGACCACCGACTACCGACCGCCGCGTCCCCTGCGGGGACGTAACGATAGAGGTACGCCCAGCGATGCGAAACAGCCTCCAATGCTCGATTTCGGCGATCTGCGGTCTGCGGTCTGCGGTCTGCCGTCTGCGGTTTGCCATCACGCTCCACGCTTAGCCCACTTCTTGGCCTGCGTAAAAAGATCACTTAGCGGGTGCAATTCGGCAATCGGCAGGGATCGATTTTCGGTGCGAGTGCTGGAATACTGAAAGACGCGGCTTCCGGCCGGGAGACGATTGCCGCGTTGACGGAATTCGCCGCGGGTCATGTACCCCGTGAAGATGATTTGCATCCCATAAATCCAGATATTTCCCCATTGGATAGGCTCCACAAGATGCGTCTCCCCCACGGAGGGGCTGTGTACCCCCACAATCCCGTCCGGGGGATTCGAGGTATGTAGATACCCCAAGGCGTAGAAATCACTTTCCGCCGCCGCACGTTTCCGCGGCTCGAGAACGATTTCCTCAGCCATGAAAGCCCGGCTCTCGTTTTGGCCTCCCAATTCCAGGGTGACAGCATGGGAAGTATCACATTTCAGTGCCAGCGTGCCGAGGGGAATCCATCGAGAGGGGTGTGCCCACTCTTTGGGCAGGGGGTGGATCAGATAAATGGGCTGGTCTGCTTTCAAAGCCCGGTCGAGGGAGCGCTGATTGGGGGTAGTCAGGGCGGTGATAAAAGCGAAAATGTATAAGTCTTCATCGTTGAGATGATCGGATACAATTTGGTCGCTGGGAACCAGGGCGTCAGCTCCGAGCAGTGCTTGCGGCTCCCGGCTGACATGGCGGATGAGACTCCGGCGAGTGAGCATGAAACTCTTGATATCGCAGCGCCGCCCGCCAATGGCGATATCGTAGCGGTCAGGGTCGGTGAAAGGCGTTGAGCCTAAATTGTCGTGAGGAACTTTCTCTTCAGCCAGGCGGCGGCGAAAAGCCAGTTCCACTGCCACACCAACCACGATGCGGCGCAAGCGGTTGAAGTGCGAACCCCCCATGCGGTCATAAGTATAGGGCAGCGAACGGCAGGCATAAGCGATCCCGGCCTGAGTCAAATCTGAGGTGTAAGGGATGGTTATGAAGTCGGTGGCGGTGATCATCGGTCGTTACTTGGGGATTAGAGAATGGAGATTAGAGATTGGAGATTAGAGATTAGAGATTGGAGATTAGAGATTAGAGATTGGAGATTGGAGATTGGAGATTGGAGATTGGAGATTGGAGATTGGAGATTAGAGATTGGAGATTGGAGATTGGAGATTAGAGATTGGAGATTGGAGATTAGAGATTGGAGATTGGAGATTAGGGACTAGGGATCAGGGATAGGGGTGATAGTTTCCTGTTCCCTGGTTTCCGGGGTTCCTAATCCCTAGTCCCTAGTCCCTGATTCCTAGTCCCTGGTTTCCTCATTCCTAAACTGCAAACAATAGTGATGAAAAGTATTACTCACCCAGGCGTTACCCATTCCGTAGGGGGCGAGGCGCTGGTTGTCCATGCACCAGATTTTTTCATCTTTCAGCGTATAAGTCTGACCCAATCGCCAGGCCAAATCCCAGGCCAGGGGGTAGATTTTACCGCCCTTTTTTATATTTTTTACGATAATGGTCATATAAGCCCGATCCTGGATGAAAGGCTGTAAGGCTTCGTAGATACGTGCCAGCCGATCTAAAAATTCATCGTACTCGTGGATGTTGCCCAGGTCGTTGGGGTCATCAGAGTAGAAGACATCCAGGCTGGCATCGCTGCGGCGTTCTTGCTGAGTCTTGGCTCCGCGGGCGTGCAGCATGTCCCAGTACGGTGGCGAGGTGATGACATAATCAATGGGAGGAATATCGTATTCTTCGATGATGCTGGCAATGTCGGACGCATTCCCGGTGATGATCTCGGCAATCAAATGTTCAGCGGATTTCCCCAGGGATTCGCGTTCCTCGGCGACCACTTGCCGGGCGATGTCGGCGTATCCGGGATTGAGTTCCAATCCGTAACTGTGACGTCCGGCGCGCATGGCGGCCACAAGCGCACTGCCGGTTCCAGCCATCGGGTCAAGCACGTACTGCCCACTCTTGGTAAAAAACTCTATGAATTCCTGCGCCAGCGTCTCCGGGAATTTGGCGGGGTGGCGCAGGACTCCTTTCTTGCGGGGCGGCGGGTTATGTGTGAACCACGATTTTTGAAACTTGAGCCACTCTTTGGTGCTCATATCGTTCATGCGGTTGCGGAAGGGGCGTTTGGGTTTGGTCATGGGTGGGGGATTGGAGATTGGGGATTGGGGATTGGTAGATTGGTAAATTGGTAGGTTGGTAAATTGGTAAATAATTATTTTGGAGGGTGGGGGATTAAGTTGTGGCCGGGGATTCTATTTGTCCAAGAAAACGAACAAACGGCAAAGAAGACAGCCGGTTCGTCAACCGTTTATCGGCTGTGATGAAATCGATATTCAATGCCTCTGCCAAAGCAACGAAGGCAGCATCGTACACCGTAGTCTCAAAATTATGAGCAATTTCTACCGCTCGCTGCATCAAGACACTGGTTGGAGAGTGCCAATCAACGCTCAGTTCGAATAAGCTTTGCATCGCATCCTGCACCTGTGCAACACTCAGTTCATGTTTGTAGCGCAGTACATTGGCAAGTTCATAGGCGAGCAATGCTGGAAAGGAAATTGCTATCTTCCCTTTCAGATAGGCATCACGCAGAAACATGGCTTCTTCAGCTAGTACTTCATCCTGGCGGTACCATTTGATGATTACAGATGTATCCAATACATATTGGATGGTTGGCGTGTACATCATTTCTCTGAATGTGCCCCCGTTATCGACCTTCGCGCCAGTGGCGTACATCTATGGTGCTGTCCTCACCAGTCCCAGGCGATATACGCGCCAGTCTATCTTGCGTTGTAATAGCGCGCCTTACACAAGGATCGTCGACAGGGCAGTTTTTCCTGCGGCGCGTTTTGATATAGAGGCGCATAGCCTCATGCAGAAGCTCACTTCGGTTGCGGTGTTCTTCGCTCGCGATTTGATCTACTTCGGACAAGAACTCATCGGGAAAAGATACCATTACATTTATCGTCATCTTATACCTCGCACAACACAGGGTGGATATAGATATATTATAGCAGGACTTCCGCAATTGATTGGAATCAGGTGCCAGAAAATGCGTCATCTGTATCCTCTCCCTGCAGTATGGAGATGACACGGATTTTTTCATGTTTTTTCCGCGTAAATCCGCGTTTATCCGCGTCCCATAAACGAGGCTATGGCTGTATAGCTCTCACCACCAAATCCGAAAAGCTGACCGTCACAGCCATTTCCCCCGCCGAGCGAGCGAATACACCGATCATCCCGCGGGCGAGCATCCGGTCGCTGATGGCAAATTGGAATTCATCGTTGATGAAGAAATGCATTTCCTGTCCCACAACCCATACTCCCAGACGAGAGCTGCTGGGCGCCGCAGACGGCACCGAGGTACTCGGCATCCACGGTTGGGGTGACGCCGCCCCGCCGCCCACGATGCGGTCCAGCCGCGTCTGTCCATTGCAAGAGAGCGAAAAGCGGTAGAAATCTGACGGTGAGTTGTATCTCAACAGCAGGCCGTACTCGTCCAGCCCGGTACATAGATTTGGGCTGGCAGTGATCTCTAGGTAGAAATCGTCGAACGTGGGCTGGTCGCGAAAGCTGAAAATATACCCCTTAGGTTGGATAAGTGCCAGAGTGAGTTCGTCCACCCCCAAAGCCACGCTGCCTTTAGGCATCTCCCCCACCAGCCAATGTTCTGAGGTGCTGAAATCGTCAGTCAGCAGGATATCGCCAACGCCGGGGCGCGTCTCTGGCGTGAGGGATGGAATCACCGTGGGGGGCGAAGCCGGCGTGTCTGTGACGGGAAACCAAACCACCGTTGGAGTGGGGGTGCGCGTTGGGGCTGGCGTCTCCGTTGGGAGCAAAGTCACCGGCGGGGCGGGCAGGCAGGCGGTCAGGATGATCAATATGAACGGCAAAACCACTAACCCCTTGTTTTGCACTCGTGATGCTTTTTTACGCAATAGGGGCATGACTGACTTAAACACGTCCCATTAACCCTTCCAAATCTTCATATTGATAGGGTGGCCGCTTCCTAATTGCCGGCACAGTTATAAGTTCCCACTCGTCCTCAATCACGTAAACTATCCGCCAGGATTCCATTCGAATACGATACAAGTCTACCCCCGCATCCAGTTCGATACCCGCTTTGGCTGTATCTAATAAATGACCGGTATGTGGGCGCGGTTTTTTTTCTAATGCCCGGAGAATACGAATTACACGCTGACGCATATCGCCCGGCAAACGGCGGATCTCTTTTCGGGCCTGTCTATCGACACTAACTCTGTAGGAGGCCATCTGCGATCAGTTCCGCTTCTAATTCGTCTAGCGAGATGCTCTCCCCTTCCCCTGCTGCCCGTTCCTCTAACCATTCCCGGAAGACAGCCATGTCTTCTCGATCCTCTAATAGTGCAATCATCTGCCTCCACGAACCCAGGAGAGACTTCCAGGTTTGCAATGGCAGCAATACATCAGTCCGCTCTCCTTCGGCATTGGTCACATATCGTGCGATTTCATATATTTCTGTAATCGTCATAACACTACTCTCCTTTTTTTCGGGTGCTTCGACACTATTTTACCGCGCAATGAAACAGAAACAATATCAATTACACTCGCCACCCGCCACCTGCCACTTGCCACTCGCCATTCGCCACCCGCCACTCGCCATTCGCCACTTGCCACCTGCAAACTTTCAACTCCGCCTCACAACCTGCTCACGTTCCGGGCCGACAGAAACCATGCCCACCGGAATCCCCGCGATTGCCTCGAGGCGTGCAATGTAAGCCCGCGCCGCACGGGGCAGGTGCTCCCACTGGCGGGCAGCGCTCACATCCTGCTCCCAGCCGGGCATCTCCTCGTAGATGGGGTCGAAAGGAGACAAATCTGCCGGGCCGAGGGGGAGTTCGGTGTAAGTTTCGTCGCCGGCGCGGTAGGCGGTGCAAATTCGCAGCGGAGTCAGGCCGGAGAGAATATCCAGTTTGGTGATGGTGAGTTCTGTGAGGCCGTTGATCCGCGCGGCGTAGCGCAGCAAGACCCCATCCAGCCAACCGACGCGGCGCGGCCGTCCCGTGGTGGTGCCGAACTCGTCCCAGGGGTTGGCGCCCGTGCCCCGCAGACGTTCCGCGGTTGCGTCGAAGACCTCGGTGGGAAAAGGCCCCTCACCAACTCGGGTCTGGAAGGCTTTGGTCACGCCGAGCACGCGTCCCATATATCCCGCGCCTAGCCCCAGGCCAATCAGCACTCCCGCCGCGGTGGGGGTGGAACTGGTCACAAAGGGATAGGTTCCGTGATCCAAATCGAGCAGAGTGCCCTGGGCGCCTTCAGCCAGCACGGACTTGCCGCCGCGCAGAGCCGCATCCAGCAAAAATGAAACGTCGCCAACGTAGGGAGCCAGTTGACGGGCGTAATCGACGTATTCCTGCGCCACGGCTTGCGGATCGAGGGGGGCTGCCCCGTAGAGCGAAGTCAACTGCTGGTTGACGGCTGCGGTGTGGGCTGCCACCGCTTCGGCGAAATCTTCGAGCGAGAGCATAGCCTCCATGCGCAAACCGCGGCGGGCGGCTTTGTCGTTGTAGGCCGGGCCAATGCCGCGCAGAGTGGTGCCGATTTTCCCTGCGCCGCGGGCCTGCTCTCTGGCTCTGTCGAGGGCCAGGTGAGCAGGAGTGATGATATGGGCCGCAAAGGAAATACGCAATCTCTCGGGTGTGATCTCGACCCCCCGCGGCGCGCAGCATCTCCATCTCGGAGAGCAGCACCGCGGGGTTGATCACCAACCCATTGCCGATGACGCCCACGGTGTGAGGCTGGATCACTCCCGAGGGGATCAGGTGCAGCTTGAAGATCTTGTCGCCAACCGTGACGGTGTGACCGGCATTGTCGCCGCCGTTGTAGCGGGCTACGAAGTCGGCCTGCACGGCCAGCAAATCCACCACGCGGCCTTTGCCTTCGTCGCCCCATTGGGTACCAACTACGATATCGAGGGACATGGGAATCTCCTAGTTTATTACACTTTCTCTACCGCACATTTGGCAGAAACAAACCTGATTTGGACGTGGACACTTCGACCTTGTTCAGTACAGGCGAGCGCGGAAGGACGCGGAAAAAATTAATATTTAACCGACCAGGTATCCTCTCCCAAAAAAGGGGAGTGTTGCCAATCAGGTAGCAGAGAACCGGCAGCGGACTGGAGCGGAGTCGCGGAGGGGCAGCGGTCTGCGGAGGCAAATCCGCTTCCGGCGACTGTTACCCTGCGGCGACTGCTACGCGAAAGTCACTGCAACAGGAGCACGAAGCCTACCTGCGCAGGCTGGATACTAGTCCACGAAGTCCTGTACTGATTTTGTCGAAGTGTGGACTTCGCGCACTTTGTTGCTGCGACTTACAGTCGCCGGTAGCGCAACTTCCGGCGCCGCATTATAGTCATAACTATCACCCTTCATCGGCTTTTACTCCCCATCCGTCACTGAACACGTCGGTGGTATACAGTTATCATCCTCCACACACCGATCCCCACCGCACGCAACATCTATTTGATACATCTGCTCATCTGGACAAATCCACCCCCCGCAACTCTGATCCTGCCAATTCGGCGTACAACACGGGTCTGTGGCTGGACAAGTTTTTGTCCCGCAACTACAGCCCGAGCTAAGTGATCCATCTCGTACTGTCCCACCATCATAATCGCAACTTGTCGGGCAGCTCTGATTAGTACACCCAACCTCCGACGCCGAACAATATTCCCAGCAAGTTCCACAATTATCCGAGCCAGTTTTAACACAGCTACCACTGGCACCAGAGCAAGACCCAAAATTCCCGCACGACCCACAAGAAGAGCAATTCGACCCACATTCACAATCATAACAACCAGCATCACAAGTTGCAGCATTATAGTCACAGTCAACACATGATCCTAAAACTAACCTGCCACAATCCACATATCCTGGATCTGTTGCCCAGACCTCACCATTCACTAAAAAAAATAATCCAGCAAAAGCCAAAAATATAGCTAGTAGAACTTTTTTTACCATTTGAATATAAAACCCTCACTCCCATGATCTAATATTTGGTTTTTTGTTTCTGGCTCCAGACTAAAGTGTTTTTCAAAAACAGAAATAATCAAAAGATTTAAAAGCCTATCAAGTTTTTCCTGTTCAGTCAAAGCAATCTGGTCAACATTGGGGTAGATATTAATTGTCATTTTGCCATTATCTACAAACTCTTCAAGACAAAAAACTCTTTCTTTACCCCTAGACTCGGCAATGCAATTAGTAGTTACCTTCCAGGTATTTTGGGGGATGATTAATAAAGATTTTATGGGCAGAGTTTCTCCTCCTGCCACAAGGTATTCCTTGAGTTTCGTTTCGTTTTTAATAACCTGGCTGGGGGCAATGATAGACTGGGTAAGATAAATCCTATAACCAACGCCTGCCAGAATTCCAAAACAAGAGTAAATAAAAAAATGATTAGATACTTTGCACCAGCTATAACTCTCATATACAAAAGTATAGCAGGTTATTGGTTGAAGACAAAAAGAAGAGGGTTCAAATAGTAGCTCTTCTCATCAGGGTAGCCCATTGTTTTTCCTATAGAGATAGTTTTAATCTTTTCTCCATTTACTCCAGTAAATGTAAAGTG
>JBDRGC010000298.1:0-3795 GCA_043818215.1 Chloroflexota bacterium
ACATCAGCCTGAACTTTTTGGGCTTCCTGGATTATATCCAAGGCGCCGTTATTGATTCCGATGTCTATCACATCGAATCCCTTGGTTTCCAAAACAGTCGCGACGATATTCTTGCCGATACTGTGGAAATCGCCCTTGACCATTCCGATGAGCACGGTGCCCTGTTTAGCGACTTCCTTCTTCTGAAACTCGATCTCGGGTTTCAGGATTTCCATGGCGGCCTTGAAAGCGCTGGCGGTCATCAACAGTTCTGGCAAGAAAACTTCTCCGCGTTCGAACTGGTCTCCAATGAAATCCATGCCTTTAGAAAGCCCTTGTTCCACGGCCTCCAGGGGGTCTATATGAGCATCCAGGGATGCTTTGGCATTTTCGAGGGCCATATCATCATCACCATCTACAATGGCGGTGGTCAGGTTCTCTAGTATTTGTTCTTTATTCATTTCTTGATCATCCAAAGTATTAGAAAGAGTAGGGTGTCTGCTCTGGAAATAGAGGGCAGAGGGTAGAGGGCAGAGGGTAGAGGGCAGAGGGCAGAGGGTAGAGGGTAGAGGGTAGAAGGCTATTTCCCTTCCTTGTGGTGAACGGAGTTCATGTCAACTTCTCAAAAAAGTGGGGACGAACACGGTTCTTGAAAAGGATGATCCCAGGTTTTTGTTATATACGGCTCTTTGATGTTTTGTGTGGTCAAACTCTTTTTGTACACGGATTGCACGGATTATACGGACACTGTGCCGGTACGGCGTAAATCAAAAGAAAAATCCGTATAATCCGTGCACTCCGTGTATCGCGCCCCACAATATCTCAGAGAACCTTATATACCAAGGAACCTTGTTCGTGTTACCCCGAATGAGAGATGATGCGAATATGCAGTCCTATGTCTGCACTGGCCTGATCGCTGTCCTTGTTGCTCTCTGAGACGATACCAGGAACATGATAGCAAAGAGACCGGCGCTCAATATGTAGAGTGTTTTTATCCCAACAAACGGCATCACTGCGTATGCCAGGGGCGGTCCGATGGCGCTGGTAAGATCGCCAAATGTAAACAGCACGCCCAATCGTCGACTTTGTTTTTGCCCATTACCCAAATCGCCAGATAATGCAGTCGATAGCCCTTGATTACTACCGCTGGATGTGGCTATCAGTGGAACGCCAGCCAGAATCGTCAGCGGCAGGCCAAGAGCCATCAGGACGAAGCCAAGTACACCTGGCACCAAGCCTCCAGCCACAACCCGCCAACGGTTGCCAACGCGATCTGAAATGCCTCCCACCAAGGGGGTTGCAAACATCGCAATCAGCGTAGACAAACCCAGGCCCATACCTGTCAGCGTGGTTACGCCCACGGAGTGACCGGCAACTTGAACCTGCTCCCCGAATTGATTCTTCAGGAAGATGCCGAGCGTGGACATCAAAATGCCAGCCATCACCAACCGGTTAGCGCTGAATAACGCAATGATCGAGATCATCTCCGCTTTTTCGGTTGGGTTTGAGACAGGTGGAGGCTGCTGTGAGTCCGCCACAGCATCAGCCGGATACTGCTTCGAAGACCGGGTTTCTGGCAAGAATATCAGAGCGATGACGGCTCCCAAAAGCGTCAAGGCTGCGTTGACAATCATTGTTAGGTGGAAACCCAGCAAGTCCGTGAGTACACCACCAAGCATTGCTCCGCCGGAGGCTCCCATGAAAAAGGAGAATTGGTAAATGCCAATCCAACGCCCCCGGTTGTCAGCATCCGTGATGTCGAGGACAATGGTATTGCCGCCGACCCAGATACCGGCCCAGGCCAGACCCCAAAGCAGCCGGCCCAGCAAAAGGGGCCAAAAGCCCTGGGTAAGTCCATAGATGGCGGTGGAGAATGCCCCAATGAAAAGGGCAGACACAAACAGGGGGCGGCGAGGCCAGCGGTCGTAGGCCATCCCCGCCGGGCCGTTGAGAACCAGCCGGATGAAACGATTCGCCGAAAGCAGAATCCCCACACTGGCTACAGACACGCCCGCGGCCACCGTGTGCGTGGGCAAAACGGTGTAAAGCGACGCGTCACCGAGCAGCGATAGACAAGTTCCAATTCCCAGAGGGAGCAGGACTCGCCAGGGGGATAATGGTTTCGTTGTAGAGTTCATATGTTGCCGGGGGGAGCCGGGGAGCCGGGGAGCAGGGGGGCAGGGGGGCAGGTGAGCGCTTCATGCTCCACACCCTCCACGCTTCACGCACTACGCTTCACGCAAAAGGCACGCCCATCTCAGCCAACTCATCTTTCGTCTCGTTGAATAATTGAATGTACTCATCGCCGGGTTTGCCCGTGGTGACATTGTAGCATTCCTGGTAGGTGCTGCCGGTGGGGGCCGTCTCAATTTGGGATTCATATTTCTCTAAGAGTTGGATCACCAATTCGTTGGCCTGCTCCCGTTTGAGTTTGGAAGCCGCGATCCCCATATCAACGCCAAATTTGGCTTCCATGGGGGTGATACCGTCGATCTTGACTGCCTTGGCGGGGTGGGGCGTCTGCACAGAGGGCGCACCGGAACTAACCGCGCTGAGCAGATAAGCCGCGGCCTCATAGAAATAGGTTTTCGTGTTCGGGCCGCCGGCCATGTACCCCAGCCAGATCACCGGCATGGGGATATTGCGGCTGGCTGCCTGGCAGCTTGACGATACCACCCAGAGAACGTCCCTCGTGGTGGAGCAGCCATAGCGGAAGTGAACTGGGAAAGTGAGCTGGTAGCTCCCTTTTTGTGCCATCAAACCCATCAGGATATAAGCCGTGCTCACGACTGCTGTTCCCGCTGGGCCGCCGCAGTAGCCGCCCAAAATGGGGCTAGACTCGGCCCCTATGTTGGCTCCCCAGTTGAGCAGGTAAGCTGATTTGTTCATGGCCCCAAAGTCTATTTTCATCTCTGAGATCGCGCCGACCAGCCAGCCATCCGTGGGACGCAGCCCAAACTGGGGCGCGCTGGCGGCGATAGTGGTTACTGCCGACGCGGCTGTAGAGATGAGGTTCATGATCGGCAGCCCGGGCCGTCCTGCCCGCCGGAGGGCCTCCCGGCCAAATTTTATGCTCCGAATGGCGGCGTAGAGTTCAGCGGGTGAGCCAGCCATGACTGGGATTCCCCGGATGCTGTCCAGGGCTGAGATGCTGATCGAATCTACCTCGGCGATGGAGGCATACCCTTCGATGAGATTGGTCATCATCTCCTCGGAGGTTGCCACAATTCCTGACCCGACATGCAGCCAGGGAGTTTTTCCATCGTCGGGCTGCCTCATCCCAAAGACACCCGCTTCTTTGCCCTCACCGGCGAGGCATTTGCCGGACGCTTCGCGAACTGCATCCAGGATTTCATCTTTAGTGAATTGGATCACCCGGTTGGTATCCTGACAGTAGACTCCGACCTGGCTCAGAAAATCTACCGCCGCGTCGAAGAGATTGTCAGCCACAGCGTCATCATTAGGGACAGGATTCTCTTTATCGTATCGAATCCCATACTCTTTGACAACTCGCCGCAGGGTGGGAATGAAGACCTTCATGTCGAAATCCTGCTCGCTCATGATGGGGCCTTTCAGCACCCGTTCGTAAACATCTAAGAAGTTAAGCATAGCGCAGCCTCCTACCACAACCAAAATAATTACCGCGGAGAACGCAGGGTTGGCTGAGAGAAAAATAAAGCAAAAACTCTGCGATCTCTGCGATCTCCGCGGTTAAGAAAATCACGTCTCATCCCTCCGCCGTAGTCCGCAGCTATCGGCCAGAGAGCAATAGCGGCATACCGACCCAACGCTATGCGACTCGTATCCTGGCCCCAG
>JBDRGC010000299.1:0-4953 GCA_043818215.1 Chloroflexota bacterium
AACATACATAACTTGATTTTATCGTTCCTGGGTCAATCGCTAAGATTCTCATTTCCGTTTCCTTTCGCTCTCTGCCTTGGCCTGCCCGTATTTCTCAATGGCCCAGAATCGCTGGCCTTTGCCTGGGATCCATTCGCTCATTAGTACCCTCTAACTTTCTGCCTGCACTCTTCAATCACCGCCCGGCCTTAATCTCGTTGGTGAGGGTCTTCTATCAGCCTTTGCCATGAATCTTTGTGTGACATTTTGTACAAACGGCAACAAGGTCAAAAAGAATTTCGTCGTATAAGTGTAAATAGTTTTTGTGATGAACTTCGATAGCAGCCTCTTCTAAGCATCCTTGACACAAATGATCATCCCGCGTCATAACTTTCGTGCGGATAGCCCACCAGTCGTCTGACTCACGGATGTATCGCTCGTACTCCAAATGACGTTCTGATTTCTCTTTGCGCAGCTTTGCCTGAATGTCGTTATTCCGCGCCGCAAGCCATTGCTCTGAAATAGTATCATCGAATTTTGGCACGGTGCTCATATCAATGCCGTCTTGAGGCAGCCAGCGAGTTCCGCCCGGCATTACGCCGCAGATTAGACATTGTGTGCAGAGATGCTTCGTGCCATCCGCAAAGTCTTTATACCTAACTTCCTTTTGCTCGTGACGGCATGGTTCAATAAGTGCATTGGCAATATCTCCAAGTCTTTCAGTCATCATTTGACCCCTTATGTTTTCGACATAATAATCCCAATTCGCGCATGACCAATCCATTGCTCACATCGAACCAGCACGCTAATCTCCACCCTTGGCCTTCGGCACTGCGGGTTTTGAGAAGGTGCAGCGTCCGATTATATCCGACCGACTCTGTGCCTAACAATCCGCCACAGCCATCACACAATCTCACCTTCCCGTTCTTGATTTCATGCGCCTCCAGCCAGATGACTGCATCGGCGAATCGCCCCCAAGCCGCACCGCCCGCCAAGGAGTCTATGTCCGGCCTGGACCCTTGCCCTTTTGCCGGGTGCGTCACGAAGATGATCGAGCAGCCCGCCGTTGCCGCAATTTTATCCGCTGCGTTGATGAGTTTTTCGTCATCTTTCCACGGCGCATTACATTTTGCAAGAATTGTTACCGGGTCGATACAGATTACTCGGTCCGTCTTCGCCCGCTCCTGCATCCACACAATGGCTTGTTCGATGTTTATACGTGACTCCGGCACATGTATTACCCTTGCCATCCGCTCAAGATGCTCACGATGATCTATTAGTAATTCGCGTATGCGTTGCGGATTCTCTCTTGACCAGCGTGGCTTGGTCACATCGGCTATTCCTGTACACTGCGCAAGCAAACGACGCACATGGAATTCCCGTTTCTTTTCAAGCTCAAGTACACTCACGCGAATACCGTGATTCGCAAAATCTGTGAGAATTTGCAACAGCAATAACGACTTCGAGCCTCCGACGCCGCCGGCAATGACCGTCCGCGTGTCCGGTACGAAGCATTGACCGCATTCAGTCCACAACGGGAAATCGGCCATTTCAAGATTCACAGAACGACCGCTGATCTCGTCTTCAACCTGCTTTGATAACTTAGAAACCGAGTCGTGGGTAATATCAGGTATTGCTTTGACTGTTGTACGGATCGGCCTTCCCAGTTTATTGCCTTCCGGCTGCTTGGCATGAGTCTTCGCGCTTTGGAAAGCAGAACGCATCTCACGCTCATCCAGTGGTGGATTGTTACTACGGTTCCAATCGCAGATAATACCCCATGCGTCCGCAGGGTCCAAAACAAAGTCATTCAGTAATTGGCAGGCATGGCCGAATGCCGCCTGGTTCCTACCACCTTCCGACACACCCTGCCATTTAGCTGCGTAGAGTATCGCCCTGCCGCGCTTTTCCAGAATACTGGTATCCCGCGGCGTGACGACCGCTGATGACTCTGCTTTAATTTCCGGCAGGATATTTACAAGTGTTTCGGCTTCGTATCGTACATCGGGGTCGCAATACACAATAAAACATGGCAAATGGGGTTCAGATTTCGTGTTCAGGGTGCCGGGCAACCGCATGATTCGTTCGGGATTGTGGATGGCGGGGTCGCTTTTGAGCCACGCAATCATCCGTTGTTGCAGGAGACGCCAATCTTGAGGTGCCATCCCCTCGGACAGCCTCCAGTAAGCGTGTATCCCATGCCCTGAGTTTATCAGCATCGTCGGGGATGGAAGTTTACGTTCGTCAATCCATTCCAGAATCATGCTCCCTGGAGACATACCATCCAATGTTTCCACATGGTCGAAGTCGCAGAACAAACTACGGCAAACAGAAATATTCTCATCTCCAGACACTTTATTGTCTTTGCGTGGGTTCGCCCCGATGTATATATTCCAACCAGCCTTATTCCAATCGTGCAAATATGCAAGATCGGACAAAATAAAACTTCCTGTTTGATGCCAATGCTTCTGCGCTGAACGGCCGGCCTCTCTGTCTGGCCAGATTGCCCTTATCTCAAACCAATCACCTTCAAGATACTGGCAGGAAAAATACTGCTCCATTTGATCAATCGTTGCCAACATTCATCTTCCTTTTCGCAAAAAACGCATCAGCCTCCTCCTCGGTCGGATCGTGGTACAAAGGTTCCAGCTCGTCTCCCCAGCGCTCCTGGTTCAGCCATGTGGCCGGATGGGGGATGAATTGGCCGCCCTCTTTGTTCCACTGGATTGATTCCTTCTGCTCAGCTACAGCTCCCAATATCTTCTCCACGAGTGTTTCACTGGGCTTGAGTTTTGCCCAGACTTTCCGTGCAGCCCCCTTGCCGACTTTCTTGGGATACTGCTTCCAGAAAATGTCAAATGAAGTAGTTGTTGCTTCTTCCTTCTTTTCATTCTTTAGTTCTTTACATTCTTGTTTGTTGTCGCTTGCTTGTCGCTTGCTTGTCGCTTGCTTGTCAGGTAGCTTGTCACTTTGCTTGTCGCTGCTGTTAGGTGCTTCTTGGTAAGTCTTGTAATGACTAATAGTTATGATACTGAATCTGTTTGTCGTTTTGCGTGTCAGTTCGCCTGTCGATTTTAGGCGTTCCAGACAAGTTCGTAGAGATCTCACTGAAATGCCGGTTTCCTGAGATAATGAATGGAGTCCGGTTACTATCTGCCCCCGTTCAATGACTTGGCCGTGCCATTTTTGGGGTTCGTGATTGGCCTGCCGGATTAGATGCTGGAATAGGTGCGCCATGTTCGGCGAAGTGTACCATTCCCAATCCTTAATCTTCCGGTAGTTCTTGACCCATCCCTGAGACATATTTATCCAGATTTTTTCAAACCATAATTATCTGTTTTTTTATGACAATCCCTGCACAGAGTTACGCCATTTGATATTGTGTATCTTAATTCTGGATAGTCTCTATACCGTTTAACATGATGCACCTCACGGCTATCGGGGACTCCACATTGTTGACAAATACATCCATCTCGCTCCAAAACCAATTTGCGCCACGTATAGTAGTTTTGGGGTGGCAGAATCAATGGTCTTGGCATATTTCAGCCTCCATGCTCAAAAAAAGAAAGCCCTTGGCTGGTGAAGCTACAGCACGACGAGGCGTGTTCAAGGGCTTTCAATAATCGTCGAATTATCATCGTACTATAGTTCACCATAATCACCATCTTACCCCCTCAATCCGGGCCGTCAAGAGGGTTTTCTGGCTTTTTTCTGCCCCATTTAATCCAGCCCTCGACAGCCCCCAGAAGCCCCTACAATCGACGAACACCCTTTGGGTGCTTGGGTACCAGATAGCCCATATCGCAAGCCCAGCGGCCTGTGGCGCAACGGATTGGCCATCCTGCGGCGAGGATGGTCGATATAGTTCCAATTAGCTCTAACATTGCTCCGCTCCGTCAAGCCTTCTTGCCTATGTGCCACGGACAATGACCGTCCGCCGGGCACGTTTCCGGGTCGCATGGGACTTTGTGTCCAGCCTGGCAACTGAAGGATTCCCAGCAGCAATCGCATGGCGCCAAGTCGCCTACCTCACAGCCGCAATCATCCGTGTATAAGCCGTCGTAACCATTTTCTGTGAGCCACGAGACCAATATCTCTCTTACAGTCGGATTTTCCATGTTAGTCCTTTCCGCTACTTTGTATTTCAGGCTCATTTCTCAATCGTCACTAAACACCGGACGCATTTTTCTTTGACCTGCGACAAGAGAACATCATGTACCTGTTTGCCGGACGCTTCTTTCGCAAACCAGCCGTCGGCAACCCATCGTTTGTTTTCAAATCGACCGTCCAAATCCGCGTGCGAGAACGTCATTTGCCCAAAACGCCTGCCATCTTTCATCCTGTGACGTGACGTGAAACACCTGGCATTAACGACCCAGGCTTTCTTGACGCCAAAATGTATCAGCGGTATTTCTCCAAGCCGCAAAATCTCGGATTCAGAAAGCCACTGGTCCCGGACTTTACCCCTCGGTTTTAATCCGTGGACATCTAAGAAGCAGTCTAAGGGTAAATACGCCCATGCCCGCGGATCGTAAATATCATTGCGTTTGAAAACCACTTCGCGGGCGGGACGCATCATTTCCTTAATCGCCTTTGTGAGCCGCGATTCCGAACAGTCAAATTCGCAAATCAGAACATCGAAGGCCTGATGCCTGTTGAACCAGATGATGTGTCCTCTCAGGCGATTCAATCTGTCTAATGCCGGCGAAGAAAAGAATTCCCGCCACAAGTCGCAACGTATTCCCATCCGCGCCAAATCATTTATGTCTGTCGCATATTTACGGTTAGGCCAGACAACCCAAGGGGGCTTTCGGTATAACTTGCTCATCAGTTAATCCTTTCGTCGTTCAATTGGCCGAGGAAATCGGCTATCTCTGTCCATCTTTTGCTTATATTTCTCGCCGCATATCTGTCGCTATCCCCCCAACTGTGTTCATCGTGGAAAAACCAATGATCGCCTATGGTAAAGAAATA
>JBDRGC010000300.1:0-5069 GCA_043818215.1 Chloroflexota bacterium
CCTACCAACCTACCAATCTACCAACCTACCAACATACCAATATACCAACCTACAAACCTACCAACCTACTACATACCAATCTACCAATCTACCAACCTACTAACCTACTAACCTACCAATCTACCAACCTACCAAACAGGAGATTATTATGTCTATAGTAAATGCAAAAGAAATTCTTATCGAGGCCGCCGAAGGTAAATATGCCGTCGGGGCTTTCAATATCACCAACCTGATCCAAATGGAGGCCGTTGTCGAAACCGCCATAGAAAAGAAAGCCCCACTTATCATACAGGTCTCGGTTACTCCCTCGAAATTTTTGGGGCCTGATGTGTTGGTAGCCATCTACCGCAGTTTAGCCGAGTCTGCCCCGATACCGATATGTTTGCACCTGGATCACAGCACCAGCATTGAGTTTTGCAAACAATGCGCCGATTCTGGTTACACAAACATCATGATCGATGCATCCAAACAACCCTACGAAGAGAATATCCGCCAAACCAAAGTAATTGTGGATTATTGCCACGCTATCGGCGGCATCTCCGTCGAGGGCGAGTTGGGCACGGTATCGGGCGTGGAAGACCAGATCAAAGTTGCCGAGGACGAGGCTGCCCTGGCTAACCCTGAGCAGTCTGTGGAATTTGTCGAAAGAACCGGCGTCGACCTTTTTGCCCCCGCCATCGGTACTGCTCACGGAGTCTACAAAACCAAAAAACCTAAAGTAGACTTCGAGCGTCTGGGACAGATCAATGAGCTGCTCAACGGTAATGGGGTCAAAACACCGCTGGTAGTTCACGGCGGAACCGGACTTAGCAAAGAGTACGCCGTCAAGCTGGTTGCCATGGGCGGCGCAAAATTCAATGTTTCCACCGAGTTGAAGTACGCTCTCATCGATGCAACCTTCAACTACATCTCGGAAAACCGGGAGCAATACAACCCCGGCAAGATCGATATTGTTGTCAAAGACGCCATCCGCGCGGTTGTTGGCCGCTGGATCGATATTTTAGGAAGTGCAGGAAAGGCGTAGGCAAGGGATCAGGAAGCAGGAAGCAGGAAGCAGGAAGCAGGAAGCAGGAAGCAGGAAAAAAGTACACCTCGGATACCCTGTTTACCCTGTTTACCATGTTTATCGTGTTTACCCTAGTACCCTGTTTTCCGTGAATACCTGTTTACCATAAGGAGAAAATGCAACATGAAACCAATCGAACAATACTTCGTCCCCTGGATCAAGGGGATCAAAATGTACGTTTCATCCCATATCGAACTGGCCTGGCAGCAGCCAGAACTGCATCGCATGATGTCCAACGAGAACCCAAACCAACCCTCACCGAAAGTTTTGGAAGCGATCAACAAATACGCCCAAATGTCCAACCGTTATCCAGACCAGGGCTTGGTGCTACGCTCGAAAATCGCTGAGATCAATGGCCTGGATGGACCGGAGAATGTGATGCTTGGCAACGGCTCCAGCGAAGTCTTCGACAATATCTTCCGCTGCTTCCTCAAACCGGGGCAGGAAGTCATCCAGCATACACCCTGCTTTGGCATCTATAAACTGCGCTGCAATATTCTGGGCGGAAAACTAGTTTCTGTGCCAATGCCATATAAAAACGAGAACTTGGTGTTCGATCCCGATGCCGTCCTGGATGCTGTCACCGACAAAACCAAGATCATTGTGATTGCGAACCCGAATAACCCCACGGGGAACTTTATGTGTACCGAGGATTTTGCCAGGATCGCCGGTTACGGAATCCCCTTCATTGTAGACGAGGCCTATATAGAGTATTCCGGCCTGGGTATGTCGCAGGTAGAATTGATCAAGAAATATAAAAACGTCATCGTCACTCGCACCCTTTCCAAAGCCTACGGCCTGGCCGGGATACGCTTCGGATACGCGCTGGGGCACGAGGATGTCATCGGCCAAATCTCGGCGGCATTGCTGCCCTGGAATGTGGGAACCATCATCATGTGGGCCGCCCTGGCTGCCTTCGAAGACGTTGACGGTTTGGAAGAGAGGGTGAAAATTAACAACAGCGAGGCTGATTTTATAGAGGAATCACTTAGTGATATTCCTGGTTTTATTATCTTCCACTCCCACGCTAACTATATCCTCTTCGACGGAACCGACACCGGCAAGACGGGCAACGATATGGTAGCCTTCGCTCAGGAAAAAGGCTTGATCTTCCGCCCCCAAAACGTCATGTATGGGCGCGATGGCTTCTTCCGCCTCACCCTGGGTAGCAAAGAAGAAAACCGCATGGCAGTCGATGCCATCCAGGAGTTCTACACACAATAATACAAATCAGGACACGGATTCCACGGATGAACACGGATGAAAAAATCCGTAATATCCGTAAAATCCGTGAAATCCGTGTCCCCCAGAAATAAGGAGAAACCATCATGCCTGAAATTAAAGCAGTCTTTTTCGACCAGGATGGCGTCATCATCGACACCGAGCGGGATGGCCACCGGGTCGCTTTCAACCGGACATTCAAGGAGTTCGGTTACGATTTCGAGTGGGATGTGGAGTTTTACCACGAGCTGCTGCAAGTAGCGGGCGGCAAGGAGCGCATGAAGCACCACCTGCGCACCAAGGGATTCGGCGTCGAAATCGAGCCAGAGGATGTTGACGAACATATCAAGAAGATGCACCTGCGCAAGACAGCCATCTTCGTCGAGATGATCGAAAGCGGTGAACTACCCCTGCGCCCCGGCGTGAAGCGGATGATGCAGGAAGTCAACGACGCGGGGCTGATCCTTGGGGTTTGCACGACCTCCAATGAACGCGCTGCCCAAGCCGTTGCCCATGGCGTCCTCAAGGATATTAATTTTGAGTTCGTCCTGGCAGGCGATATTGTCAGCAAAAAGAAGCCCGACCCCGAGATTTATAATCTTGCGCTGGAAAAGACCGGGCTGAAACCCGAAGAGTGCATCGTCTTCGAAGACTCCCGCAATGGCGTTTTGGCTGCCCACGCCGCCGGGTTGAACATCGTCGCCACCACCAATATCTACACTGCAAGTGAGAACCTTTCTGACGCTGACATCGTCGTCACCTGTCTCGGTGATCCCGACGGCGAAAAGGGTGTGCTGAATCAAGGCGGCGAAGGCATCGACTACGACGGGGTGTTGCGTCTTGAGCAGTTACTCGATTATTTCTCGAAGTAGCGATTAGTTAGCGTTCAGTCCCTTGGTGAAATAGAACGCGGACACTTGCACTTGGCGCAGGTACAAGTGTCCGCGTTCTATCGAAGCAACTTTCAACAGCTGCCTGAATGATTACTTTTATTCCAGTGGAGATTCGTATGGCGATTGTTAGCGAAAAATACATCCTGGCGATAGATCTCGGCACAAATGGGCCTAAGGTGGCTCTGGTTACAGTCAACGGCGAAGTGATCGCTCACGAATTCGAGGAGACGCAGGTTTTCCTCTTCCCCAATGGCGGTGCCGAGCAAGACCCCGGTGAATGGTGGGATGCGATCACTAAAGCAGCGAAGAGGCTGCTCGCCAAAAACTGGGTTCCGGTGGGCGACATCGTTGCAATCAGCTGCACGAGCCAATGGTCGGGCACAGTGGCTGTCGACCGGGACGGGCATCACTTGATGAACGCCATCATTTGGATGGACACCCGCGGCGAGCCGTATGTCAACCACATCGCTGGTGGCCTCCTCGAAATCGAGGGCTACGGCATCGGGAAACTGGCAAGATGGCTGCGGTTGGCCGGTGGCGCTCCGGGACATTCCGGCAAAGACCCGCTAGCCCACATTCTGTATATTCGAAATGTTTTGCCCGAAATATACCAGCAAACATACAAATTTCTCGAACCCAAAGATTATCTCAACCTGCGGCTGACGGGGCGTTTCGCCGCATCATACGACTCGATCGCTTTGCACTGGGTGACGGATAACCGCGATATCGAAAACATTGTCTACGATGGAAAATTGCTAAAAATAACAACGTTGGACGTTAGTAAATTACCGGAGTTGAAGCGCGCTGTGGATGTGCTTGGCCCGCTCGAACCTGATGTCGCCGCTGAGTTGGGATTGGCCGAAAACGTTCAAGTGGTAATGGGAACTCCGGATCTCCAATCGGCTGCTATTGGTTCTGGCGCGGTGAGAGACTTCGCCGGCCATCTTTATATCGGCACATCCTCATGGATAACCTGTCATGTCCCCTTCAAGAAGACGGATATTTTCCATAATCTGGCCTCCCTCCCCTCGGCGATTCCTGGAAGGTATTTTATTGCCAACGAACAAGAGTCTGCTGGTGCCTGTTTGAAGTTCTTGAAAGACAATATCTTGTACCATCAAGATGAGTTACTGATCGAAGCAGAAGTCCCTGATATTTACAAGGTATTCGATCAGATTGTCGAAAAAACCCCCGCGGGCAGCGGCAAGTTGATCTTTACCCCCTGGCTCTATGGAGAACGCACTCCAATCGAAGATCATACCATTCGCGGTGGTTTCTACAACATGTCCCTGCAGACCACCCGTGAACACCTTATTCGAGCGGTATTCGAGGGCGTAGCTTACAACGCGAAGTGGTTATTGAAGTATGTGGAAAAATTCATCGGGCAACGAATGGATGCGCTTAATATCATCGGTGGCGGGGCCAACTCGGATGTGTGGTGCCAGATTTTCGCTGACGTGCTGAATCGCAGTATCCGGCAAGTGAAAGACCCCATCCAGGCCAATGCGCGCGGCGCGGCTTTTCTGGCTTCCGTTGCGCTGGGATATTGCACCTTCGACGATATAGCCGAGCGTACTCAAATCGCCAATACCTACGAGCCGAACCCTGCTAATCGCCAGATTTATGACGAACTATTCGAAGAATTTTTGGAAATATACAAACGCAACCGCCACATCTATGCCCGGCTGAACAAGGCGAGATTGAGAACACGGTCAGAAAATACAAATCACGAAACATAAAAAAAGTCGTACACGGATATCACGGATCAACACGGATTTTTTCTATGTTTTCATCCGTGTTGATCCGTCAAATCCGTGTCCAAAAACCGTTACTTTATGTCCGTTTTGAGGTAGTTGCTCAAAATGTTAGTGGTGCATTGCATCCCCAAG
>JBDRGC010000301.1:0-12432 GCA_043818215.1 Chloroflexota bacterium
GGCGCAGTCGTACATGTGCCCATGGAAGTCGAGGATAGGGCAATCGGAGAGGCGGCCGTGCTGCCAGAAGCGCTGTGCGAGTTCGGACGTGCTGTTGATCACAGTGATACCTCCCCGAGAATGCGGTCCAGATTGCTTTCAGAATTCATTGTCTCAGTGTTCTGCGAACGGAGGCATACAGGCCGATTAGCAGGAATGCCGCCAACACTCCGGCCGTGCCGCGCAGCAAGCTGTTGGAGATGTCGTTCGATGAGATTTCGATGGGATTGGTGGACAGGGGTGTTGGTGTGATTGGAATGGGCGTCTTCGTTGGCGATGCTGTGATCGTTGGTGTTGACGTGGCCTGGGGAGTCAGGGTGTAGGGAGTGGGAGTCAGAGTTGGGGTGGGGGTGTCTGTCTCGATGGGGGAGTAGTTCCGCACCCGTAAATCCGGGACGGTGAAATGGGTCTGCCGGCCACCCTCAAGGTAGACTGTCAACCTCAGGTTATAGACCCCGTCGGACAGGGTAGTTGTATCCCATTGGGTGAGGGTGTCGTTACTAACTGATTCTGCACTTTCAAAAATGAAGAACCAGGTTCCGGTGGTGTCATTGGCATAACCGAAAGTGATTTCCCAGGATTGGAATCCATCTACAACGGTGTTCCCGATGATGGTGATAATGCCTTGCAGCGCGTCTCCCGCTGAGTGAGATGTGATTTCTACCTGGGTATGCGTTTCATCTTGCGCGCTGGCCTGAGGTGCCGGTGCAAGGGACATTATAAGCAGAGTAAGGGATAATATTATGCGGCGCATGACAACTTTCCAGTTTAACATGGAGGCAAGATGCGGTCAACTGGCATTTGTGGAATAATTGTGGTAAACTCCGAAAGTCGATTTTCTCCAGCCTTTACGATATGGAGGGTAGCTATTATGGCAATGTCACGCACAGAACAAATGGTAAACCGCCTACGCTTGATGCAGGCCGCCTCACCGGAAATCGAAGCCTCGGCTGTTGTTTCAGTGGACGGATTGATTATGGCATCAGCCCTGCCAACAGAGGTCGAGGAGGATCGCGTCTCCGCGATGTCGGCAGCTATGCTGAGTCTGGGTGATCGTATTGCTGAAGAGTTAGGCCGTGGAATGTTGGAACAGGTATATATCCGCGGCGATCAAGGATATGTGATCCTCACCTCGATAGGTGAAGAAGCCGTATTGACAGCCATGGCGCGAGAAGGAGCCAAGCTGGGTATGATTTTCCTGGAGATGCGTCGGGCGGCAGAGGACTTAGAACGTGTGGTTGGCTAGTACGCCTTGTAATCCACAGATATTCAAATCAATGGACGGAAACTCCGTGGGGAGGTCGCCGGTAAACGGCCCTCCCCGCTTCTTTTTTGTCAGTAAATCAGGAAACCAGGGAATCAGTAAATCAGTAGATCAATAGATCGGCAGATCGGTAAATCAGTAGATCGGTAGATCAGTAGACCAGTAAATCAGTAGATCAGTAGACCAGTAAATCAGTAGACCAGGAGATCGGTAGTTAGGCAGCGCGTTAATATTCGTAGTGCAAAGGAGAGAGAATGATGTCGGTAATAGAGAGATTAGCCTTTTCTCTTGGGCGACGTGATGATGTCCCCAATCAAGAATTGGCCAGGGAATTGGCAACCACGCAGGCCGTTGACGAAATTCGCGAACTGGTTGAGAACCTGCGTAACCGTGACCGAAACATCCAGAGTGATTGCATCAAAGTCCTGTATGAAATTGGTTACATTGCTCCCGAACTGATTGCGGAATATGCGGGAGAATTCTTATCACTCTTGAGAAGCAGGAGCAATCGTTTGGTGTGGGGTGGGATGATTTCATTGTCCACAATAGCTGCATTGAATACCCCTCCACTGTATGAGCATCGCGAAGAGATAAAGCAGGCCATCGAAAAAGGATCAGTGATAACAGTAGACCGGGGTATAAAATGCCTGTCCACTGTGGCGGCGCAGAGAACTGATTATCGAGAAGAACTTTGGCCCTATTTGCTGCAACACTTGGCAAGCTGCCGCCCGAAAGATGTGCCCCAACATGCGGAAGCGATATTGGAAGCTGTAGCTGCTGAGAATAAGGCCGCGTTCATTGAAGTTGTGAAAAGAAGAATGGAAGACATGCGCCCTTCACAGGCCAGGCGATCGAAGAAGGTAATAGCGTCAGCAGACAAGATCTGAGAGCAACGATGCACCGTCCCGATAGGTAAACCAGTATCCAAACACCTGATCTCCAATCTCCAATCTCCAATCTCTAATCTCCAATCTCCAATCTCTAATCTCCAATCTCCAATCTCCAATCTCTAATCTCCAATCTCCAATCTCCAATCTCTAATCTCCAATCTCCAATCCCTGCCAATATCAGAGGCCCAAAGTCTTGACAAAATACATATTTCTCACCGGTGGTGTGCTCAGTTCTGTTGGCAAGGGTGTAACCGCGGCGGCAATTGGACGCCTGTTGAAGGAACACGGCTTCGAAGTTTCTGTGCAGAAGTTGGACCCCTATATCAACGTCGATCCCGGCACCATGAGTCCCTATCAGCATGGTGAGGTCTACGTGTTGGACGATGGCGCTGAGACCGATTTGGATTTGGGGCACTACGAACGGTTCATCGACATCAGCTTGAACCAGGTCTGCAATGTGACCACTGGGCAGGTATACGCAGAAGTGATTGCCCGAGAGCGGCGCGGCGATTATTTGGGCGGCACTATCCAGGTGATTCCGCATATCACCAACGAAATCAAACGCTGCATAAGGCTGGTTCCCAAGACAACGGGGGCGGAGGTGGTTCTGGTAGAGGTGGGCGGCACTGTTGGCGATATCGAATCCCTGCCGTTTATGGAAGCTCTGCGTCAGATGCGCAGCGACGTGGGCAGGGAGAACAGCCTTTATATTCACGTTACCTGGATGCCTCATATCGGGGCTACCGGCGAATTGAAAACCAAGCCCACCCAACACTCGGTGCGAGAATTGCGTTCTATCGGTATTTCGCCAGATGTCATCGTAGCGCGTTCTGACTACCCTGTGGACGATGAACTATGCGACAAAATAGCCCTCTTTTGCGATGTGGAACGCCGCGCCGTGGTGCCGATGGTCACCACAAAATTGCTTTACGAAATCCCGCTCCTGCTGGAGAAAGCTGGAGTAGGAGATTACCTCTTGGAGCGTCTGGGATTGCAATCCCGCAAGAAACCAGATTGGAGTGCGTGGGAGAAATTAGTCGCCGACGAGCGCCGTTCCAAGCCGAAGGTCAAAGTAGCCCTGGTGGGGAAATATGTCGAACTGCACGATGCTTACATTAGCGTGCGGGAGGCCCTCCGACACGCCGGGTTGGCCGCGGGTGTGGAAGTAGAGGTGCTGTGGGTGCATTCTGCTGAATTGGAAAAAGATCGCGGCCTGGAAATGATCCATGCCGCCGACGGCATCATCGTCCCGGGCGGGTTTGGCGAGCGCGGCACCGAAGGGAAAATCCGCGCCGCCCAATATGCCCGCGAGAACAAAATCCCATATTTAGGTTTGTGCCTGGGAATGCAGTTGATGGTTGTCGAGTTCGCCCGCCATGTGTTGGGGCTTGAGGCTGCCAATTCTACGGAGTTTGCCCCATCCACTCCGCACCCTGTCATCGACCTGATGCCCGACCAACGCAACTTGACCGACATGGGCGGCACCATGCGATTGGGGCTGTACCCGTGTCAACTTCAACCGGGGACATTGGCAGCAGATGCTTACCGGCAGGATGTGGTGCGAGAACGCCACCGCCACCGCTTCGAGTTTGTCAATGCCTACCGTGATATGCTGCAAGATGCCGGGATGCGTTTCTCTGGCATATCCCCCGATGGCCGACTGGTGGAGATCGCCGAATTAGCGGATCATCCCTTCATGCTGGGGACACAATTCCACCCCGAGTTTTTGTCCCGCCCCAACCGGCCACACCCGCTGTTTATGGCATTCATCGAGGCCGTGAAGCGTGAAGCGTGAAGAGTGAAGCGTGAAGCATGATAACAGATCCTGCCTCCTGCCTCCTGCCTCCTGCCTCCTGCCTCTTGCCTCTTGCCTCCCGCCCCACAAAACTACCCAAATCCCTCAGGCCGCTCTGCGTAGACACCGCGCAATTCAGGCGGCAACATATCTGCAATCGCGAACATCACCCGATCAGTCAATGCCAGGGGGCCTTCATTTGGTTGTGGGTAGATGGGTTCTCCAAACGTGACACTAACCTTAGCTCGTCGTGGAAATGTTTTGAAGACCTCCTCGGTACCCGCAATAGACATAGGCACAAGGGGACAATTCGCTTTGATGGCAAAGCGGGCCGCTCCGGTTTTAGCAGATCGCAGACCGCGGCCTTTGCTGCGGGTGCCCTCTGGAAAAATGCCCAATACAAGGCCGTGTTCTAAAACTTTTTCGGCGTGGTGGATGACCCATTGGTCTTGTTTTCCTCGGTTAACGGGGAAACTACCTAGCTGGCGCAGTACCGCGGCTATGATGAAATTCTTGTGGAGTTCTGCTTTGGCAATGGCAAAGATGGGACGAGGTGTGCTAAACTGAATAGGAAAAACATCATAGCCGGTTAAGTGATTCATGACCAGTACTACAGCTCCACTTTCCGGCAGATTCTCTGCGCCGCTAGCGCGGATATCGAGCACAAACCATAAAAGATATTTAACTAAAGCGAGAAACCCACGCCGGAATAATGTAGCGTGAAAATAATATTTTTTCTGATCTCGAGGATCGGGTTGAATGATGTTTACATTCTCTGTCATAGACATACTCCTATCTTGCGGGACCTCCGAGGTCTCCGAAGACCTCGGAGGTCTGTTGCCCGACCGACGCCAGACTCCCCGTCTGAGCAAAGTTGGATTATACTTAACAACACGTAATAACGCCAATAGACACTGGTTTCATCGATTCTCCCACATCTTCCTGATTTCGGCGATTTGTGAAATTGGTGCTATGAGCATAAAAATGTAAGTACTCAGCCAGCCCCCCTGACCCCCCAAATTTTGGTGGAACCTGTGCCCCCCCAAATATTGGAGAGAACCCATGTTGCTCCCCCCAACTTTGGGGGGAACCCGTGTTGCTCCCCCCAGGATTGGGGGGCAGGGGGGGCGTGAGTTTCATTAAATCTAATAAACGAGGTGAAAAATGGAAGCAACTATTATCGAGACTATTTTTGGACGTCAGATTCTAGACTCGCGTGGCAACCCTACCATTGAGGTGGAAGTATCTTTGCTGGATGGCAGCTGGGGACGCGCTGCGGTGCCATCTGGGGCATCCACCGGTATCCACGAAGCCCTGGAACTCCGCGATGGCGACAAGTCCCGCTACGGCGGGAAAGGCGTGCTCAAAGCCGTGGAGAATGTCAACGGCCCGATTGCCGAGGAGCTGATTGGCTGGGATGCTGTCGAGCAGCGCGCTATCGACATGGCTCTGCTGGACTTGGACGGCACACCCAATAAATCCAAACTGGGCGCCAATGCCATTTTGGGCACCAGTCTGGCCGTGGCCAAAGCTGCCGCCAACGGGCTAGAACTCCCGCTTTACCGGTATATTGGCGGAGTTCATGCCCACGTTTTGCCCGTGCCGATGCTGAACATTCTCAACGGAGGAGCGCACACCGGCTGGCAATCTACCGATGCTCAAGAATTTATGGTCATGCCGCTTGGAGCGACCTCCTTTGCCGAAGCCCTGCAATGGGGTGCCGAGATTTATCATGCTCTCAAGTCGGTGTTGAAAGAGCTTGGTTATGCGACCCTGGTGGGCGATGAGGGCGGCTACGCTCCGGCTCTCAAGGCCAATGCTGAGGCCGTGGAAGTGATTCTCGAAGCCATCGGAAAAGCCGGCTTCAAGGCCGGTGAACAGGTAGCTATCGCCCTTGACCCGGCAGCCTCCGAATTTTATGAGACCGACACTGGTTTGTATAATTTGCGCACCGAAGGTAAGAAATTGACCAGCGTCGAAATGGTCGATTTTTGGCAGAATTGGGTGGATCAATACCCCATTGTTTCCATCGAAGACGGGCTGGCGCAAGATGATTGGAGCGGTTTCCAGTTAATGACTCAGAAGATGGGCGACCGCGTCCAAATCGTGGGCGATGACCTGCTAGTGACCAACCCCGAACGCATCCGGCGCGGCATCCGGGAGAAATCTGCCAATTCTTTGCTGGTAAAGCTCAACCAGATTGGCTCCCTCACCGAGACCATCGAGGCTGTAGAACTTTGCCACCGGGCCGGTTGGACTGCGGTCACATCCCACCGCTCCGGCGAAACCGAGGACTCAACTATCGCAGATCTGGTCGTGGCCTTGAATATGGGTCAAATCAAGTCCGGCGCCCCAGCACGCTCGGATCGAGTTGCCAAGTACAATCAATTGCTGCGCATCGAGTCCGAACTGGGCGACGAGGGCCGCTACGCTGGGTGGGATGCCCTAAATATTAAACGATAAATGATCTTTGGGCATCATCTCCACAAGTAGGGGTCATCCTTCTTTTCGAGACGAGATATGCAAAAGCCCCCCGGAGTTTCGGGGGGCTTTTTGGATGTAATCGTTCAGGCCGCTGCTAAAAGTTGCTTGAATAGAACGCAGACACCTGCATCCAAGTGCAGGAGTCCGCGTTCTATTTCATCAGGGGACTGAACACTGAACACTGAACACTGAACACTGAACACTGAACACTGAATACTGAATACTGAATACTGAATACTTACTTCTGGGGAGGTGCTTGCCACCAAAAGCCTATTTATTCCTCCCCAGTGGTTTCTGTCTCTATTTCTTCGTCATCTGAGGGAGTGGGAGCCAGGGGCTGCAGGGCGTCTTCCAGACTCAGGTTTTCGCGGCGCATCCCTGGGGTGGGAGTCCCACAGTAAGGGCATAAATTCCACGGTAAATCCATCAGTTTCCCGCATTGGTGGCAGGTCTTTTTGAGTTTAGTGTGGCAATTGGGGCAGATGATCCAATTGCCTTTTACCCGCCGCCCACACCCGGGGCAGACCGGTGTCTCCTCGATAGATTGGAGTAGGGCCTCCTCCTCCAATGTGTGCTGGTACTCGTCTTCGAGGCTGCGGTGGGGTCGCAGGATCAGATATATCACGATACCCGGCAGGAAGAGCACAGCTACTACCAGTACAGCCAGAATACGTCCCAGGGGGTCGCGGGCACGCGCCCGGATATCGCGATAAGTCCACACGATCAGACTCAGCCACAAGGCTGCTAAAAATGCGCCGCCCCAGGCTGTGAGAATGAGCATGAAATTGCTGAGTGAAGAAGGGTCAAAAGTCATAGTTACGCTCCATTGAGATTTAGCCAATTATAGCCGATTTTTGGGCCAGGGGTTGCCGAATTGTTGGCGGTGTTGTATAAAGAGATTGGAGATTGGAGATTGGAGATTGGAGATTGGCGATTGGCGATTGGAGATTGGAGATAAAAACCCCAATCTTCAATCTTCAATCTCTAATCTCTAATCTCTAATTACTAATCTCCAATCCCTAACCCCTAACCCCTAACCCCTAACTCCCACATGAGTAACCAACCACCAACCTATCGAATTACAGACCTGGCCGAAAGCGAACGCCCACGCGAGCGGCTGGCTAAGTTGGGGCCGCAGGCCCTCTCCACCGCCGAGTTGATTGCAATTTTGCTGCGAGTGGGTGTTTCGGGGGAGAACGCCGTTCAGGTGGGGCAGCGGCTGCTGCAAAATTTCGATGGGCTTTCTGGCCTGCACAGCGCCTCGTATGATGAAGTCCGCGCCCAACACGGCATTGGCCCGGCTAAAGCGGCGCAGATCAAAGCTGCCATCGAGTTGGGCCGCCGTCTGACCCTGGAAGCGCCCGAGGAGCGGCCCACAATCAACAGCCCGGCAGACGCCGCGGCACTGGTGCAATACGAGATGTCGGCCCTCGAGCAGGAGCACCTGCGGGTAATGCTAATGGACACCCGCAACCGGGTGCTGGACATTGTGGACGTTTACCGCGGCTCGTTGAACTCATCTCAGGTGCGGGTGGGGGAGGTATTCAGGGCCGCGGTGCGCCGTAACGCCGGTGCTTTGATTGTGGTGCATAATCATCCCAGCGGCGATCCCACCCCCAGTCCGGACGATATTGCCATCACGCGCGCCATCGTCGAGGCCGGGCGGCTGCTGGACATAGAAGTGCTGGATCATTTGGTGATTGGGCGGGGGAAATGGGTTTCGTTGAAAGAGAAGAAGATGGGTTTTGGGTAAGCAATATTATTGACTTATTGCTGGGCGCATACAGAAGTTAGGGGAGCACAGTACAGCAACCACAGATTTACCCAAAGGGTACGATGTCACAGATTTCACGGAAAAAGGCGTTAATAATCAGTGACATCGTGCCCGAAGGGTAAATCGGTGACATCGTGCCCGAAGGGTAAATCTGTGGTTAAATAGGTTTGGAAAGTTGTCCTCCCCTAGCTTTTGTGTGCGTCCCACGTTGCTCCACCGCAATTCCTGGCTTATAATGGGTTTGGCATTCCAAATAAACGAGAGGAGAATGGAAATGAGTAACGAGAAAAAGATTTCTGAGGGGTATGCTTCAAGCGATCAATACATAGTGGATAGTGCCGGTCAACGAACTGCCGTAATTCTCCCAATCCAGCAGTATGAACTACTTTTGGAAGACTTGCATGATCTGGCAGTGGTTGCTGAACGTCGCGAAGAAAAATTCACAGGTGTTTTCGAACAAGTTGGAGAATGGTGGATAGGGTACGTGGAAGAACTGCCCGGTGCTAACACCCAGGGGAAAACACTGGATGAAGCTCGCGAGAATTTACAAGAGGCTACCCAACTCATTATTGAAGCAAATCGAGAATTGGTGCGCCGCGAGATGGAAGGCAAGCCAATCGTCCGAGAAGAATTACTGGTGGCAATGTAATGAAACGCCATGCTTTGTTGAAACATATCAAAAGGCACGGCTGCAAATTACACCGCGAGGGCAAGAAGCACTCAATCTACTGGAATCCGACCAACCTCAGAACGTCATCTATACCCCGGCACACTGAAATATTGAATAAGCTCGCTTACAAAATTTGCATAGACCTCGGTATCCCGAAACCATAGCCCGCCAAGACTCAACTTGCACCATCACTCCACTTGACGTATAATTCGCGCCATTACCTCCCAAAGGACGTGAAACTCGTATGCCTAAACCGGACATCACCCTGACTACTCAAATCGCATCTGCCGCTGCTATTAAGGCGGCTGCCGCTACCGCGCGGACAGTCGCCGCTGAAACCCCGTCCGAGTCGCATGCCCTCGTCTGATAGCGGAGGCAATCTATCCCTTCATAAAATTACCCGCGGCCCGGATGTCAAAACATCCGGGCTAGTTCGTTAAGTTGGTAAGTTGGTAGATTGGTAGTTGGTATATTGGTAAGTTGGTAAATTGGTAGTTCCCAAGTCACCAGATTCCCATTGCACTATAGTACCAACATACCAACATACCAGTGTACCAACATCCCAGTGTACCAACATCCCAGTGTACCAACATCCCAGTGTACCAATGTACCAATGTACCGGTTTCCCAATGTACCACCCCACAGGAACCCCCATGACCCTCCCCCTCCCCCCCCTCCTCACCGGCAACGCCATTCGCAAAACCTTTATCGAATTCTTCGCAGACAAAGGTCACACATTCGTCCCTTCGGCCTCCCTCGTCCCCGGCGGGGATGCGACCCTGCTTTTCACCAACGCCGGGATGGTGCAATTCAAGGATATTTTCCTGGGCACCGATAAGCGCGCTTACACGCGGGCTGCCAGCTCGCAAAAATGTATGCGCGTGGCCGGCAAGCACAACGACCTCGAAGATGTCGGCCAGGATGACATCCACCACACTTTCTTCGAAATGCTGGGCAACTGGTCATTTGGCGACTACTACAAAAAAGAAGCCATCCAGTGGGCCTGGCAATTGCTCACCGAAGTCTGGGGGCTGCCAAAAGAGCAATTGTACTCCACCGTTTTCGAAGACGAAAAAGGCCAAATCCCCACCGACGAGGAAGCCGCGCAACACTGGCGCCAGCAGCCCGGTTTTCTCCCCGGCCACGTTTTCTACTTGGGGCGGGCCGACAATTTCTGGGAAATGGCCGATACCGGCCCCTGCGGGCCATGCTCCGAAATTCATATCGACCTGCGGCCCGAAGAGGGCAAAGTCACCGCCGAAACCCTCGACACCGACCGCTTCGTCGAACTCTGGAACCTGGTTTTCATTCAATACAACCGCACCGGCCCCGACAGTCTCACCCCTCTGCCCGCCACCCACGTAGATACCGGCCTGGGCTTCGATCGCATCGTGCAGGTGCTGCAAAAGGTCAACTCCAATTACCGCACCGACCTGCTCTGGCCCCTCATCGAAAAGACCGCCCAACTCAGCGGACACAGCACAGCGCAGGTCGATGCCAATTTCACTCCCTACCGCGTTATCGCCGACCACGCCCGCGCCGCCACCTTCCTGATTGCCGATGGCGTGGTGCCCGGCAATATGGGGCGCAACTACGTCACCCGCATGATAATCCGCCGCGCCTACCGCTTCGGCGGCAAAATCGGCCTGCACGAACCCTTTATGGCCCAAGTCGCCGAGCCCGTCATCGGGCACTACGGCGAGGCCTACCCCGAGCTGGTTCGCAACAAGACCGCCATCCTCGCCACCATCACCCGCGAGGAAGAACAATTCCAGCGCACCCTCGATAAGGCTACCGGCCACCTCGAAACCCTGCTCGACAGCATCGAGTCCCGGGGTCAGCGCATCCTACCCGGTCACCAGGCCGCCGACCTGTACACCACCTACGGCATGCCCTTCGAGATCACCCGCGACATTGCCCAGGAGCGCGGCCTCGGCGTGGACGAAGATGGCTTCACCGAGGCTATGGATATCCACCGGCTGGCATCCGGCGCGGGCAAAGCCATGGGGCCGATGGGTGGTGAAGATGTGGATATTTACCGCCATTTGTTGGATGATCTGCAAACCCGCGGCAAACTTGGCCCCGGGGGCGTGACCTATGACCCCTACAACCCGCGGGAAGTGGAGGGTGAGGTGCTGGCCCTGATACTTGGCAGCCAGTCCGCAGCCTCCGCCTCCCCCGGCGACCGTGTGGAAATCCTGCTACCTGAGACCCGCTTCTACATCGAATCGGGCGGACAGGTGAGTGATACGGGCACGATCTCGGCCCTCTCTCCCGAAATCGGGGAGGCCGTGGGGGGCTGGCAAATCCGCGTCACCGTCGTGCGCAAACCGGCCGCGGGCGTCATCGTCCACGTTGGCGAAGTGATGCGCGGCAGGCCCCAGGTTGGCGATACAGTTATCGCCCGTGTAGACGCCCGCCGCCGCAAGGACATCACGCGCAACCACACCGCCACCCACCTGCTGCATGCCGCACTGCACGAAGTTCTGGGTGACCACGCCCGGCAGGCCGGCTCACTGGTCGCACCCGACCGCCTGCGATTCGACTTCACTCATCCCGAAGCGGTGACCAACCGGCAAATCGAGCAAATCGAGCAATATGTCAACGAAAAAATTCTCGAAGATTACGTATTGCGAATTACGTCCAAATCCTTGCAAGCGGCTTTGGACGAAGGCGCTATGGCTCTCTTTGGCGAGAAATACGGCGAGACGGTGCGCAACATCACCATGGGTGAGGCAGATAAATTATTTTCCAACGAATTGTGCGGTGGGACGCACTGCGAACGCACCGGCGACATCGGCATCTTCATCATCACCAGCGAGGGCAGTGTGGCGGCTGGGATTCGCCGTATCGAGGCCATTACCGGGCGGGAAGCCTACAAGCTGATCCAGCGGCGTTTCCGGGTGCTCAACCAGGCTGCGGCGACCCTGATGACAACGCCAGATCAACTGCTCGACAAGGCCCAGGCTGCACTCGCCGACATCAAGTCGATGCGCAATCAGATTGCCCACCTGCGCCAAAACCTGGCCGCGGCCGACTTCACCCGCGTGCTGGACAATACCTCGCAGATTGGCGGCGCAGACGTGCTCACCGCAATACTCAAAGATGCCGATGCCGACAGCCTGCGTCAAATGGCCGACCGCTTCCGCCAGCGGCACCCCGAAAATGGCGTGGCCGTGCTCGCCAGCGTGGTGGACGAGCGGCCTATCATCATCGCCGTGGTGACTCAGGATTTGGTCAAGCGCGGCCTGAAGGCTGGCGATCTGGTCAAATTTGTCGCTAAACCCCTTGGCGGGGGCGGGGGCGGACGTCCCACACTGGCACAGGCCGGCGGGCAGGACGCCAGCAAGTTGGATGCAGCGTTGGCGAGTGTGGCAGGGTGGGTCACGGAAAAACTCAATGGCTGATTCCGCGGGTATACCGCAAAAGTGTCGGGCGAGACCTCCGATGTCTTCGGAGACCTCGGAGGTCTGTTGCCCGACCTACAGTTCTGCGCTATACTCTGATTCTGCTGTC
>JBDRGC010000302.1:0-38508 GCA_043818215.1 Chloroflexota bacterium
TGCCTCTTGCCTCTTGCCTCTTGCCTCTTGCCTCTTGCCTCTTGCCTCTTGCCTCTTGCCTCTTGCCTCTTGCCTCCTGCCTCTTGCCTCCTGCCTCCTGCCTCCTGCCTCCTGCCTCACCGCACCACCACCGGCAAGTAAACCCGATAGCCTAACCCAACCGGCCACACGAAATCGCCGGCCCAGTTGCCAGCCCAATCATAAGCGGCGGCGTAAAAAACTGTGTGCCCCGGCGAATAGTGAGCCGCGGCGTCGAATGTGGCGCTCCATCCATCGGCAGCCTCCCGGTCGGTGCCCAGCGGCTGCCAGGCCACTTCGGCGCCCCAATCGGAGGAATGCCAGTAAAACTCGACCCGGCTGACCCCGCCGGTGGAGTCGGTGACCGCAGCCGTGATCGTGATAACTTCGAGCGGCAACAGATCGCCGGCGCTGGGAGCGGTGATAGTCAATGTCGGGGGCTGATTATCGGTCAGCAGGGTGATGGTATACGCCCCGCTTCCCATCGGGTGATTCCAGGCCCGGAGCTTGAGATTATAACTCCCTGAATGTGGAAGCGTGTAACCCAGGTGCGGGTCCAAACGCTCGTACAAAATCTCGTCATCGTTCTCGGCCAAGACCGAGTGTCCGTCGCTATCCAACAAAAATAGAGTGGCATCCAGCGGAGAAGCGAAATCTTGGGCATCAATGTCGGCGATTATATCATCCCCCTCCGTTCCGACGAAGGCGTAGTAATCGTAATCCCCGCCGGGGCAAATTTCCGCGCTGGCGGTATCACCGTAAGCGATATTCGTAGCCTGCGAGGCCGTCTCGTTCGGCTCGTGGATGTCGCCGCAGGTCGGAGGGGGCGCGGCGGCAACCTGCACATCGTCGATATACCAGCCCGCGAACCCGTTAGCGTAACCGTCCAGACTTGCAAAGTGGAAGCGGACTTGCAGAGTGTGCGGGACGGCGGCCGCGTAATGATCCGAAAGATCGACGCGCACCCGCAGCCAACTTCCCATCGGGTCATCGTAAAGCTGATACGTGTTTGTGAACGCCTCGCCATCCACCGAGATTTGCACCCGGCGTTGATCCCAGTGAGATTGCTGCCCTTCGGTTTCGTAATGCTGCCAGAATTGGAGATAATAAGGCTCGACCGCCACTGGCAGGGTGATTGGCGGCGTGGTCAGGTCGCCGAAATTGGGAGCGCCAGTGTTGTAATTCTGACTGGTAGGCTGGCTGTACCACCAACTGTGAGAACTGCTGTGGGCCGCGGTCTCAGTGAGATGCCACAACCCGTTGGCCGTCCACCCGCTGATATCGCTTTCCATTGTGGCGGAATACGGCGCTGTGACTGCCGCAGCCGGAGGTGTCCCCGCCTCCACAGTGAAGGTGATGGGTTGGCTCCATGCGCTGCGCGTGAAAGCGTTGCCGGCCCGCAGAGTTACGCTGTACGCTCCCGCCGCCAGATTGCCCACTGCCCACACGGGATCGACTTGCCAGGCTTGAGTCAGGGTTTCGGTAGGAGTTTGCAACTGGGCCTGAAATTCTATCCCTCCACCCGCGTCCCGTCCCACTAAATCCACAGATTGAGTATCCGTAAAGCTGGCTCCGTTCTCGGGAAATGTCAGCGTGGGTGTGCTGATGACAGTGGCGGTAAAGACGCGCAAAGACGAGACTGTCTGTGCCCCGATGCGGTTGTCGCTTAAATTGCTGTCGTCACCGGCGAAGGTTTCGGTCCGCCCCAAAAAGTCCGCCGCGGTGTAAAGCGAAATTTGGGCGTTGGCTCCCACTCTGACAGATGTGGCGGAGTCTGCTTCAAGGGCAAATCCATCCAGGTTGGGGTAGTCTCCCATCTCGAAAATGGCACAGACCGGTTGGTAATTTCTATCTGCGTACAATGCAGCCTGATTTTCTGCGGGTACGCAAGTCGAGGTGGGGCAGGCGTAATTTTTGATGATCGGACGCAGGCCGGGGTAATTGGTGGTCGTGTTGCCGGCTTGATCCGTCAAGCGCAAAGCCAGCATCACCGGCCCATCGGGGACGCCTCCGTTGGCGCATAGGTCCCACTCGTGGGAAAACCAGGTGGTGGTAAGAGCTGGGCCAATCTCGTGCCAGGTGTCGCCATAGTGGGCTACGAACTGGGCGCTGCCAAATCCGCTGCCCCCGTCCTCGTCGGCGGCCCAACCCTCCAGGTGCAGAGTATTCGTATAAACGGCCGCTCCCTCCAGCGGAAGCAGAATATCGCCTGTGGGTGGACTTGTCTCGCTGTATGCGTGCAGCCAGCCAATGACGGGAGAAAAACTATACACCACCCAATTTTCCACCGTGCGGGTGCGAGTGCCCCCGGCTGCGGCATTTTGCTCCAAAATCTCGATACTGCCGTTGCCCTGATCGTCCACATTTGAACTCATCACAACACAGGTGTGTCCCCAGGCTGTATCGGGGCCGGAACTCATAATGTCATTGGACTGCGGGGCAATGCCGGGGGTTCCGTTGTTGATTTTTACTAGTTGATCGCCGCTGTAATTCGGTACGACCTGATTGCCGTTAGCCTTGTAGGGGGGGATGCCATAAGCCAGGTACATGAAGCGCATGCTCAGTTCCACGCACTGCCATTCCAACGCGCCCCATGAGCCGGGGAAGAATTGCACATACACATCGGGAGCGCCATCGGCCCAGGGACGCGGTCCGCAGGCCTTCACATTCCGGTAGATTCCCCCCAGCGGGTAAGCCCAAATTCCACTTTCGTCGTGATAGGTGTTTTTGTCGCAATCTCCGTCCCACCAAGATGGGAAGGGCAGATCGCTGTATGTGGGATGAGCGGGCGGATGCCAGGTGGGCGGCGGGGCGTGCTTCGCTGCCGCGCTGGTGGAGGGTGTGTTGAGGTTGGGGCTGCTCAAGTCGATGTTGGTGAGTTGGGCTGTGAACCGTTCCTCCTGCGCTGATATGGGTGAATTATCGACCAGCGGCATGGCTTCCTGGCTGATGCGCACAATCCAAATCCGGCTGCCAGCCTCGACAACCCACTCGATGATATGGACTGGCTGTGGCGCAAAGACAGTCACGTAGATTTCTACAGTGCTGGCTGACCCGGTGATTTGCTGCCCAAAGAGAGTGGCGACCGGCCCCGAGTGTGGGCTGCCCCCCTGAATCCGGCGGTGCTGGGCGAGTAGCTCGCGATAAACCTCGGCGCTTTGGGGTTGAGCCGTGGGCAGCCCTTCTGCCCCCGCTTTGGTGCCATAAGGCACGGCTGTAATCGAGATCGATTTGAAGATTTCGCCATAATCTACCGCGCTGGCAACCTGCACGGAGTCGTCCGGTTCGGGCGCTAGAAATGACTCGGCTGGCAAGAAAGGGGTTTGCAAACTCAAAGATACGCCATCGATATTCAGCGTGACCTCTTGAGAGTTTTCGCTTTTATGAGAATCGGGCGGCGGCGGGTAAGTAGACCCTGTCGCCACGGTGAGTGGCAGCAGGCTAAAAAGTAGAAGGATAAAAGAGAGTATGCGTTTCATGGTTTATGGTCTCCTATTTCAGTGGTCTGCTGTCTGCGGTCGGCCGTCTGTCGTCAAGCAATGCGCGACTTTTGTCGTAATACCATTGTTATGAATTATACATGCCTCGATTCAAGAGTCAACACCGTGATCTCAGGGCGGCAGTTGAAACGCACTATGGGTGGGATCATCCCTACGCCGCGGTTGGTGTATTGGAGCATGTTTTTGACCTTGTAAAGTCCGATGGGATATTTGCGGGCGTACAGGGGGAGCATGGGCGGCCCCAAGAAGGGGATGATCACCTGTCCCCCGTGGGAGTGCCCGGAGAGTTGCAGGTCGAACCTCCCGGTGGCCGCGCTGATGTCGGCAAAGTCGGGTTCGTGGGCCAATAGGATGGCGGCGCCTTCCAGAGGCAGAATATCCAGCACCAGGGCCAGGCGATCTTTGCGCTCCCAATGGTCATCTACGCCGGCGATGTGGAGGAGGGCATCGCCCCGCTGCAGGGTGTGTACCGCGTTACTGAGTTCGATCAGGCCGCTCTCCCGGAGAATTTGGCGCACGAGGCAGGCATTTGTCCAATGGTCGTGGTTGCCAAGCACGGCCAGGGCGGCATCACGGGGCGTGAGAGCGCTGAGTGTGGAGATCAGATCGTCCGCGAAGCTTTCGGGGTTGCGATAGACAAAGTCACCGGTGATGACAACCAGGTCAGGATTTTGTTGATTGATCTGGGCGACGATTTTCTCTAGGCGTTGACGAGTCATCCACGGGCCGATATGAATATCGCTGATCTGCGCGATGCGGTAGCCCTCGAATTCTGGTGACAGACGCGGCAGCGTTAGTGAGATGGGGGCAATATCCACCCACCCCGGCTCGATGATGCTGGCATAAGTCAGTCCACCACAGACCATGACAGCGGCTTCCGCGGCAGCGACAGTGGCTAATTTCAAAAATCCGCGGCGAGAGAGTTTTTGTTTCTCTGGGTGTGTGTCTACTGTCATTGGCGTTGCCCGTAGGTCGAATTTGGAAATTCGACCTACATTACCACGAAGGTCTCTTTTATGGTAAAAAAAATATTGGTTCCGGCCTGTCCCCGTGTATTTCGTAGAATGTTTGGATATTGTTAGTTCGAGCGAATGGCTTAAATTTTTCCTCATACCAGTGCTCGAAGATGGTCGCCCAACACGGATTAGGAACGGTGATTAAATAACTTGCCCATTTCCACATTTGAGTGTACCGCCGGTTGAGTAGGCTCGGAGGGACGGAGAGCCGTACACCTGCACCGAACGCAGGTACGGTGTCGAAACCAAGCGGGGCGTGAAAATGAGCTAATTTGCTGTAATCCGCTGGGTTTCGATACGCTCCGGCACGAAAAGCGTGTGCCTGCGCTACTCAACCGGCGCTCGCGTTAGGATACAAACGCGCAAGTTATTTAATTCTCGTTCCTTAGCAAGATATTCGGATTCAGCAGTCGGCTATCAAAACACCACCACTTCCACCGCTTCACCCGCCTCCAACCCCGTGGCAGCCGCAGGAATGCGCACCAGGCCGTCGGCTCGGGCCAGGGTGAAGATGAGGTTGCTCTGGCCGAAAATCGGGTCAGCCTGGTAGCCTGCGGGGCTGGGGATCAGTCGGACGGGCAGCCACTGCTCGCGTCCGGTTTGGGATGCAAAATTGACGGTCAGATGGGCCGGGACGGTGGGCTGCGGGCGGACTTGATTTTCTCCCAGCAAGGCTCTCAACGCCGGAACGACAAACAGGCTCGCAATCACCAACGCACTGACCGGGTTGCCGGGCAATCCGACCATAGCTCTGCCGTCACAAACCGCCAAAATTGTGGGCTTACCGGGGCGCACATTGACACCATGCACCAGCACACCCGGCGCGCCAATCTGGTCGATCACTTCGGCGGTCAGGTCGCGGCTGCTGGCCGAGGAACCCGCCGTGACGATAACCATGTCGCATTCCCGGTGGGCGCGGCTTATGGCAGCCAGCATAGCCGCACGGGTATCGGGGATGATGCCATAGCGCACCGCTACTCCGCCAGTTCGCTCGACCAGGGCGCTCAAAGTGTAAGAATTGACATCCCGAACCTGACCAGGGGCGGGTTGCTGCTCCGGTGGGATGACCTCGTCGCCGCTGGACAGGATTCCCACCAGAGGCCGCCGGGCAACCGGGATGCGGGTGATTCCCAGGGCCATCAAGCCCCCAATTTCGGCGGGGCGCAGCCGGGTTCCCGCTGGAATGACCTCCTGCCCCAATTTCACGTCCTCCCCCACTTTGATGACATTTTCGCCCACCGCCACGGCGCGCAGAATCTCCACCTCGCCGGCGCGGGCACTTTGAGTGTCCTCCACCATTACGACCGCGTCAGCCCCTTCGGGCAACATGCCTCCGGTGTGAATCAGCGCGCCCTGGGCCGGAGTCAACCTGAAATCCGGGGAGGCCCCCATCGGCACTTCGGCGGCCAAATCGAGATAGGCCGGCAGACTCTCGCTAGCTCCGTAGGTATCCGCCGCCCGGACAGCGTAGCCATCCATGGAGGAGCGGGGGAAGGCAGGCAGCGGGTGGGGGGCCAACGTTGGGGAAACTGTAACCCGCCCCAAAGCTAGGCAGGTTTCTGTCTCCTCGGGAACAGGATCAGCCGGAAGGTGATCGAGGAATCGGTTTAGAGCATCGGCGGGGGGAAGTAAAGTCAGGAATTCGGGCATGGGTTTGAGTGGCGAGTGTGCGAGTTTGCGAGTGTGCAAGTGGCAGGGGGCAGGAAGCAGGAGGCGGGAGGCAGGAGGCGGGGGTTAATGGACCCAATATTCGAAGGTGAACAGGTAGGCTGTCAGGGCGAAGAGCAGGGCTGCTATCAGGTTCAGTGCCCTCCAATTGGGTTTGGCGCCAGCCGCGATGCGGGTCATGTACCAGATTTGGAATAAGCCCAGGGGCAGCACGAAGAAAACAGGGAGCGCGACCGTGGAGGGGAGACCAAAGAGCATTGCCAATCCAATCAGCGTGAAAGCGCCCAAAATGAGGAGGTTGTGCAAATTCATACCGCGCTTCCAGCCCAGGCGCACCATAAGAGTCTGTCGCTGATGCCTGACATCTTCGAGATAGGCCGGGAGTTGGAAAGCCAGCAGCATGGCCAGGTGAAGCATTGTGAGCGGGAATGTGGTCATGGCTAACAGACGATGGAGTTCGCCAGCCTGGAGCGAAAAGGCCAGAGCGGGGATGAGATTGGCCATCACAATGGAAATGGTCAACTCGCCGTACCCTGATGTCGCCAGTCGCAGCGGGGGAATGGAGTACAGGCACGCTCCCAGGGCAGTTATTCCCATCATAAAAATGATGACGCCATTTGTGCTGCCAGAGCGGATCAGCATGATGGTGATCGAGGTAGCCGCGGCCAGGGCTGCAAAAGCGGGCCATAAAATGATCTCCCGCCGCAAACCATCACTGGGTTTATCGATTTTACCAGGCAATGGCAAGCGTTCAGGGTTTTTGGGATCCACCGGAGAGAGAAAGTAGGCCGCCAGATAATGCGCTCCCAATTGAAGCGCAACCACCCAGAACTGCCCCAGCGTATAGATGCTCCAATCGAGGGGATGCCCCAGGTAGCGGGCAATGCCGGCGCCCAGAGCGTAGACCAGAACGCCACTGAGGAGGTATGCCGGGCGAGAAATGCGAACAAAGAAACGAATTACGAGTGAGTCCATAACGGGGGGAATTATACCTTAGGGAGCAGGAAACCAGGAAATCAGGAAACCAGTAGATCAGGAAACCAGTAGATCAGTTACGAATACCTGATCTACTGGTCTACTGGTCCACTGATCTACTGGTCTACTGATCTACTGATCTACTGATCCCTGCCGTAAAGTATTGGACGTGTCGTTTGTCTGGTTTTTCTGTAACCGCCCCGTCTTGCCCGTCTTTGGTATAATTTCTCCAACGTGAATTCGCCAACTTCTTTTTATCTCTTTCGATAAGTCACGTCTACCCGGTCAAGAAGACGTGACTTGTCGAGCAAGAAGACGGGTCTGCTTGCGGAGCAGGCGTATAGGCCGGTGGGTGATACTGTGGTGAGGACGTAGTAATGACGAACTTGCGCTGCCTGACAAAATGGGTTAGAGTATAAAGTGAAAGAGCAGGTTGATGAGGGTGTTGATAAGCGCGGGGGCGTTGTTACTCGTTTTTGTAGTGTTAGTGGGCATGAGAACTATCATGTGGTTAGGCCGATAACCAAATTCAAGGCACTTCTTGGGTTTCCAGCGTGCTTCAGTTGAAGTATTTTTTTGACTTTGTGCAATCAATGATATGAGTCCACTGAAAAAGGTTATCTCACCGCAGAGTACGCAGAGATGGCTGAGATTTTTAAATAATTAGTTTAAGATTTCTAATCTTAGCTCAAATTTTAGTACGAATTCTTAAACCTGGTTTTAAGTTTTTCTCTGCGTTCTTCGCGTTCTCCGCGGTAAAAGAGTTTTTTCAGTACACTCATGATATTATTATGGTAGAAAAGTTGTCACTAATACTATCACCGAACAATTTCACAGAAAAATAAACTGATTAGGATAAATTATGCCAAGTCTTATGCCGGGAATGCCAGGGACAAAAGAGGCCTATGGCATCTCAATAATTAGAGAAGATTTACGAATTACCATTCCTCCAAAAGCCTTTGAGCGATATGAGCTAGAGTACGATACGTCTGTACTATTAACAACAACTCACCGCGGAGAAGGTGGATTTGCTCTTATAAAAAAAGAAAGTGCTGAAGCCACAGTGTTTGCCAAGTATGTCAATCAGATAGAAGAACCTGAGACAATTTACTGGTTTACGGAAAAAGCGTATGTAGTGACGAAGTTAAGAAACGAGAGAATAGGCTTGACGCCTGAGATGTTGCAGGCGTTTCATCTCACAAAAGGGACGAAACTGATGGTGGTAAAGAGTACAACTGTAGCGATGAGCTACACACCTATCGAGATTTGGAAAGCCAAGTTTGCTCAACGAGGTTTGACAGAAGCGATAGAGAATATGGAATTACTTGAGGAGTTCTGATTCTATTATATTGCCCACGGCAAAGCCCTTCGCCCCCTTCACCCTGCGGGCACTCCGCGAGTATCCCACAAGGGGACGCTGCCCCCTGGCGAGAGCAGGCGCGGGGGGCCAGTCACCCCGACATAGCCGAAATCCCCAAGCATCACAACTTGATGATAAAATTAAGGAACTTAAAACACCATCTCTCTACCCCTCAATTCTGAGTGAACGCGCTCCCCCGAAGTTGGAGGCCGGGGCGTTTTCACCCCCAAACAGGAGAATCCAATGACAGATCCACGGATCAAAAATCTGGCTAATCTACTCGTCAACTATTCCACTGCGGTGCAGCCCGGCGATTGGGTGCTGGTGCGCGGCAACGTGCTGGCGGAGCCATTGGTCAACGAAGTGATCAGCCATATCACGCAGGCCGGCGCACATTTCGACCTCAGCCTTTCCAGCGATGATATCGGCGAAACCTTTATGCGCTCGGCCAGTGACGCACAGTTGCAATGGGTGTCCCCCGTAGCAAAAATGCTGTACAACGAAGCCAATGTCCTGATCGCTATCAACGCCACATCCAACACCCGTTCGATGACCAGCATCGACCCCGTCAAGGAGCGCACTGCCTCCCTGGCCCGCCGTGATCTCATGGAGACTTATATGCGCCGCTCGGCGGCCAAAGAACTGCGCTGGGTTGGCACCCAGTATCCCTGCCCGGCCTACGCCCAAGAAGCCGATATGAGCCTGCGCGAATACGAAGATTTCGTCTACAGAGCTACCTTTGCCGATCAAGATGACCCCGTCGCCAAATGGCAAGCCATCCACAATGAGCAGCAGGTCGCCATCGACTGGTTGATGGGCAAGAAAATCGTCACGGTGAAAAGCCCCCACGCAGACCTGACTCTCTCCATCGAGGGCCGCACCTTTATCAATGCCGATGGGACGAACAATATGCCCAGCGGAGAGATTTTCACCGGCCCGGTGGAGGATTCCGCCAATGGTTGGGTGGAGTTCACCTACCCCGCCATTCGAGGGGGACGCGAGGTCGAGGGAGTCCGCCTGGAGTTCGAAGATGGCAAGGTTGTCAAGGCCTCGGCCAAGAAAAACGAAGCATACCTGCTAACCCAACTAGACAGTGACGAAGGCTCGCGCTACCTGGGCGAATTCGCCATCGGGACGAACTACGGCATCACCCGCTTCACCAAGAGCATCCTGTTCGACGAGAAAATCGGCGGCAGCTTCCACATGGCGGTCGGGGCGGGATACCCCGAAACCGGCAGCGTAAACAAATCCAGCATTCACTGGGATTTCATCTGCGACGTGCGGGAAGACAGCGAGATCCGCGTGGATGGGGAACTGCTTTACAAGGATGGGCAATTTCGGATTTAGGGATTGGAGATTGGGGATTAGAGATTGGAGATTAGAGATTGGAGATTGGGGATTAGAGATTGGAGATTAGAGATTGGAGATTAGAGATTGGGGAGCAGGGGGAGTGCTGCCTGACTTCTCGAATATCATTTCCCTTTAGTGTCATTGCGAAGCAGCTTTACCGCTGACACTTGCACCGCACTGCGTTTGGTGCAGTGCAGGTGAGCAATCTCCTCCTTGACGAGAGCGAGATTGCTTCGCTCCCGATAGTCGCTACTAAGAAACAAACTTTGTGTCACTGCGAGGAGCGTTCTTGGCGACGAAGCAGTCTCCCATTTAGTGAGGAGATTGCCACACTCTGCTGCGCTACGTTCGCACACCTGTCCCTCTGGGAATGACACGTTAAGCCGATTTTATATCGCAGCCTCCAGCCGCGACAAAACTCGCGCCTGGGCCGCGGCTTGTCGAACGATCTCTTGGATGACTTCTGCCACGGGTTTGATCTCGTCCACGAGGCCGATGCCCTGGCTGCAAGCGATCACACCCGCATCTGTGTCGCCGCTGGCATACATCTGCCTGGCTTTCGACCCGGCTACAATTGCCAGCACTTGCTCCCAGTCACTTTGATCGGCCTCCAATTGCGCGACCTTGAGGGCAGCGCTATTCTTCCAGGCCCGGAGGGTGTTGTGTACCGAGCCTAAAATCGGCAAGGTGTCCTGTTCTGTGGCCTCGAGCAGGGCGCGCTTGAGATTTTCGTGAATGGGGCACTCCTCTGTGAGCAGCAGCCGCGTGCCGATGGTGACGCCATCAGCGCCCAAAGCCAGCGCAGCCAGCAATCCCCGCCCATCGGCAATCCCGCCCGCAGCCACCACTGGAATATCCAGCGCGTCCGCAGCGCGCGGAACCAATACTATCGTTGCCAGACCCAATTCGCCGACGTGCCCGCCTCCCTCACTGCCGAAGACTGTCACCGCATCCACTCCAATACGCTGTGCGCTGAGAGCATGCCGCACACTGAGACATTTGTGCATGGCCTTCACCCCGCCAGCCTTCAATCGCTCCACCAATGCCTGTGGGGGTTTATGTCCGCTGGTTTCCACAACTGGCACGCCCTCTTCCAAAATGACATCCACATAAAGATCATTGTCGATGGGACGCATAGCCGGAAAGAGACTCAGGTTGACGCCGAAGGGTTTGCCGGTCAATGATTTGGCTTTGCGGACGGCCTGACGGAAATCGTCCTGGGTGGCAAACATGGCGGAGACCATCATCCCCAACGCGCCGGCGTTCGAAATGGCAGCTGTAAACTCCGGGCCGGAGATATTCATCATGGCGCCGCCAATGATGGGGTGTTCGATGCCTAAAAGCTCGGTGATGCGAGTTGCGAACATGGTTGGACTCCTTATGAACCAGTCCACGCAGGTGGACTTCGTGCATTTCGTTGCTGTGACTTACAGTCGCCGGATAGCCAGAAAGTAAATCACAACTCGAATGGCGAAATGATATCCTTGCTAAATCTCTCCCGAAGTTCTTTGAGCTTGGAACGTTGCGATTTCAGAACCTGCCAGAATTCAACGGGCATGTCGGCCTCTTCCCGGTAAATGGTTTCCATGCGGTCGAACTTTTCCAGATATTTGCCGATCCGAATGCTAAATTGGGCTGCGTACTCTTCTCTCGTATAATGCCTGTCGTCGAAAGCCCCATCGAACAACGTTTTCAAGTCATCGTAGCAGGGCAGATAGCCGATGGGCGTTTCGATGGCTTTGAAGTCGCCGTGAACGCGGCCTTCGGCCCACAAAGCCCACACCTTTTTGTCGGTCTTCAGATTCAAGTATTGGCCGTCAGCGCCTTTCAAGAAATAATTGGTGGCAAACACCCGGGGGCATTTTTTCAGTTTGCGGCCAAATTTCAGGTGATTCTTCAAATACAGAGAGAGAGGCACAATTACAAAGTCCATATTGGCCATGGGGCTGGACTTCCGCTGGCCGACCGCACCCAGGGTGGCAGCAGTCGTCTCCGACTCGATGGTAGCCCCCATGAACACGCCGTGCTCCCAACTCAGACTCTCGGCGATGGGAACGTTGGTGTCTGAATCGCGGCCTCCGTAGAAAATCCCGGAGATGGGGACTCCTTCCGGGTCATCGAGATTCTCGTCGGCATTGTCCAACTCGCTGATCCGCAAGGTGAAACGGGCGTTGGGATGCGAGAGAGGAATCTCGTTACCAGCGGCATCCTTTTGGCCTGCCCGCCAGTCCCCGGAATGATTGTAACCGGCCCCAGGGACTTCGATATCGTCACCCATCCCCTGCCAATAAGTCTGTCCGGCGGCAATTAGAACATTGCTGAAGATCAATTCTTTTGGCTCGATCAACGCTTCGAAGATCAGGGGGTCGTCTTTGGCGTTCACATTCCGAATGATGCCAAATATGCCGCGCTCGATATTGACGCCGCGCATCTCGCCCTCTTTCCCCTCCCGCAGATAGGCAATATCATCGCCCACTACGGTGGCGCCGGGCAGCATAGCGGTGGAAGTCTTGCCACAAGCGCTGGGGTACGCCCCAGAGAAGTACGTCTTGCGACTGCCATCCAAAGGATAGAAAGCCGAGATGAACATATGCTCAGTGAGCCAGTCTTCGTGATTAGCCCGATAGATAGCTAACCGCAAAGCCAACTTCTTACAGGCCAGAGAATTTCCCGCGTATTGGTTATTGACGGATAGAACTCGATTCTCCTGGGGGTCGATATAAATTCTACGCTCATCGATATTGACGGTACAATTACGCTCATCCAGTTCACCGGCGCTGTGCCAGAAATAGAAGAAATTATCTTTGTCTTCCAACCGCTTGAATTCTTCATAACCCTGGCGATACAAAATATCCTCGCTGTGGACCACGTAAAGCGAATCAGTGATTTGCAGCGCGGAGATAGAAAAACGAGAGTTACTTGGCCCCAAACAGTAGAAGCGCACTATCATTACCTTACCCCGCATGGCTCCATCCATGAAAGTAAGAATCTCTTTCAGCCCTGATTCCCGCTCGACGACATTCAAGCCGCGGCTCAAGGTTTGTCCGGCAGGCAGCAGGGTTGCCGTGTGCGCCTTGTCACGCGCCTGATCGAAATAGCTGTCATAGTGAACGGTGTGTCCCTCCAGGGCCAGTTTCTTTTCTTCACCAAACTCGATGGTAAGCTGCCGCACGCGCGCCACATCCTCCAGCGTATCGTTGAACACCATCACTTCAGCCGGCTTCATCAATTCAGCCGACTGCCTGACGATATTCCATACTTTTGAGTTAGCCAGGGCGTCCAATTTTGCTTTATCTTCAACCGATATTTTGTAAGAGTGCATATTAACGACCTTTCTGAGAATAGTATAATTATTGAAAACATGCGTGATGCGTGGGGCGTGATGCGTGAGGCGTGATGCGTGGGGCATGCAAACATACCACATGCAAACCTGGAGATAATTATACCGGACTTTGGTGGCATGTGCTCCCCCAGGATTGGGGGCCGGGGGGCCAAGCAGGAACATCCCCAACTTTGGGGGGACCCAAGACTCCCCCAGAAGTGGGGGCTGGGGGGCGTCCCCCAGAAGCGTGTCAGACCTACCATCAAAACAGTTATCTTTTTCACATTCCAAACAGCAATACATGATGTAAAATATTCACTTGTAGGTCGAATTTAGAAATTCGACCTACGATGATGTTCGACACAATTTGTAGGTCGAATTTAGAAATTCGACCTACGATAATGTTCGACACAATTTGTAGGTCGAATTTGGAAATTCGACCTACGATGAGACACAATATTTTTAGGAACGGTAATTCTAATTCCTTAGGGCCTGAACAGTTACGGTTCAGGACTTGGCGTAACATGATTTAACATGTTTTCGATACCAGCCCCCGAATTCATTCGGGGGGGGGCTGACCGACGGGTCGCCGGCTTGCCGACCACCGACCACTCCAATTGCCCGATTTCAGCGGTCTTCCGTCTTCCGTCTTCCGTCCTCCGTCCTCCGTCCTCCGTCTTCCGTCTTCCGTCAGATTTTTTAGATTTGATCCGCGGAAATCCGTTTAATCCGCAGAATCCGCAGAATCCGCGTTCTACTTCAACACTAACACAAGGAGAAAGATTTAATGTCAGAACAATTTGATGATTTGCTTTTTCGAGGCGACATCGCCGAACTGGCTCCCCACGTTGCCCACCTGATCGAGCGCGAGGCCGAGCGACAGGCCCGCAAGCTGATCATGATCCCCTCCGAGAGTTATGCGCCGCTGGCCGTGCGTCAGGCGCTTGGCTCGGTCTTTCAGAATATCTATGCCGAGGGCTACCCCTCGAGGCGTGCCACCCGCGAGCCTGAGTCATTATTGCTGGACGAGGCCCACCAACTGGTCTACTATCGTCGTTACGCAGACCGCCGCTTTTACAAAGGCGTGGAGTACGTGGATATTGTCGAGGCATTGGCTGGACGGCGGGCAGCTCAGTGTTTCGCCACGGATACCACCCCCGACGAAGCTATCCTCGCCAACGTGCAGGCCCTCTCCGGCTCGGCGGCCAACCTGGCAATCTACGACGCATTCATGCAGGCCGGCGACACGCTCATGGGGCTGGACTTATTCCAGGGCGGCCACCTGACCCACGGCAGCGAGTTCAACATTTCGGGCAAACGCTACAATGTCGTCTCTTACGGCGTGGACCCCAAAACCGAACGATTGGATTATGACGAAATGATGAGGCTGGCGCAAGAGCACAAACCCCGCCTCATCGTCGCCGGGTACACAGCCTATTCGTGGGCGCCCGACTGGCACAAATTCCGCCAGATCGCCGACTCGGTGGGCGCGCTGCTCATGGCCGACATCGCCCACACCGCCGGGCTGGTCATCGGCGGCGTCTACCCCAGCCCCGTGGGCATCGCCGACGTGACCGTGTTCACCACCCACAAGACCCTGGGCGGGCCGCGCGGCGCAGTCATCCTGACCACCGACCAGGACAAGGCCAACCTGATAGACATGTCCATCTTCCCCGGCGCGCAGGGCGGCCCCCACGTCAATAAATTCGCGGCTTTGTGCGTGGCCTTCAAGTTGGCGCAAACGGAACAGTTCAAGCGGTTGCAACAGCGCACGGTGGAAAACGCCAAAGTTCTATCTGATGCCTTCCAATCCCGGGGGTTGCGAGTGGTCTACGGCGGCACCGACACTCATATCGTGCTGCTGGATGTCAGCACTCTCAAAGGGAAGGTCGGCTTTCCTTTACGAGGCGAGATGGCAGCCCGCATTCTCGACCTGGCCGGTATCGTGGTCAACAAGAATACCATCCCCGGCGACGAACTCACAGCCCTGGCCAGCGGCATCCGCTTTGGAACCCCCTGGGTGACTCAACGCGGTCTGGGGCCTGATGATATGGAAGCCATCGCCGACATCGTACACAAAATTGTTACCAATATTCATCCCTTTGCCTACCAGGGACTGGCCGGCGAGCTGCCCCGCGGCAAGATCGACTTGAATATTTTTGAGAGTGGCAAGCGGGACGTGGCTGCCCTGGCCGACAAAGCCGGGATTGATTTCGAGGTCACCAAAAGCGGCTACCCCCAAGAACTCGGAAGTCTGGGAGACCTCCGAGTTTTGGAGATCAGCGGCTGGCGGGCACGCCCATTTATGCAAGAGATCAGCACCGGCAACCTGGCAGCCCTGGAACCGGGGCGGGCCACCCGCACCTTTTTGCTGGATCGCAGGGGGACGTTGGTAGCCGATGTGGCCATTGCCCGGCTCGAAGCGGATGAGCACGGACGCGACCGCTATCGGATGGGAATCGGCCAGACGGCTGCCGAACACGTCAAAGCCTGGCTGCGCGGTCTTGCCGATGGGTATATATTGTTCGATGACGAGGATGTGTTCCGCAAAGTGCAAGGGCCAGTGGTTATCGCCGAGGTGGAGGGTGGTTTGCCCGTGGAGGGCGTTGGAGCCGCCGTGGCTGAACCAGGCACACCGGGCCAGGAATTGCTCGCCAAATTCCCTGATCGCTTCGACCTGACCTTGCCCTATTTCGTGGGGCAGAATCGCCTGAACGGGACTGCCTCGCACGCTGGAAAAGAAGAATGGGTTTGGACCCAGCCGCAAGACCCGCCTCTCAAGCGCACTGGATTGTTCGAGGTTCACGAGTCATTGGGCGGCAAAATTGTCCCCTTTGCGGGTTGGGAGATGCCAGTTTGGTACACCAGTGTGAGCGAAGAACACGCCGCAGTGCGCAATGCCGCCGGGTTGTTCGATGTGAGTCACATGGGCTGCTTCGAGGTGTCGGGGCCAAATGCGATTGCTTTTCTCGATACCATCATTTCCAACTACGCCCACTGGCTGGACGACGGCCAATCTTGTTACGCCTACCTGCTGGACCCCGACGGCAAACCGGTTGACGACTTGATGATCTACCGCCGCCGCGCCGACCTGTTCCTGGTGGTGGTCAACGCCTCCAACGAAGACAAAGATTGGGATTGGTTCAACGCCGTCAACGAGAGGCGAGTAGTCATCGACCGCCGGCGTCCCTGGCTGCAAGTCGAGGCTCCAGCCACACTGCGCAATCTCAAAGACCCGGCCTCGGGGGAGCGTCAATTACGCGATTTAGCTCTGCAAGGCCCGGCCTCCATCGCCATCTTGCAGGCCTGCACTGATGACCCGGCCATCCAAGCTACGTTGGCGCGGGTGCGGCGCACAGACTTGATCGAGGTCGCATTATCCGGAATCCCCATCGTCGCGGCCCGTACCGGCTACACCGGTGAGGACGCGGGCTTCGAGTTGTTCGTCCACCCTGATAACGAAGTGGCCTTTTGGAATATGTTGCTGGAAAAGGGACAGCCTTTCGGCATCCAGCCCTGCGGATTGGCGTCCCGGGACAGCACCCGCACCGAAGCCGGGCTGCCACTCTACGGGCACGAATTGGTTGGGCCGTTCGACATCAGTCCTGCTGAGGCCGGTTTCCCCGGCTACGTCAAGTATCACAAGCCTTTCTTCATCGGGCGCGACGTTTTGCTGGCCCGCGATCTGAAGCGGGAACGGGAGTTGATCCGCTGGCGCATGAACCAAAGAGGCGTACGCAGGCCCAACACCGGTGATCCGGTGGTCAACAAGCGCGGCCAGGTCATTGGTCATGTCACCAGTTGCTCCATCGATGTGGAGGGCTATTTGCTGGGGCTGGCAATCGTAGACCGGCGTTACACCGAAGCAGGCACGCCCATCGGCATCTTCGTTCTGCCAACTAAGGCCAGCCCGGAAAAGCAAAAATCAGAGTTGGAGATGGGTGACAAAGTGCTGCTGACGGCCAATGCCAGTGTGCTGCCCCGCTTCCCTGTGAAGTAAATAAATATTCCCCTCAGGCTGCTGCTGAGAGTTGCTTAAATAGAACGCGGACACTTGTACCTGCACCAAGTGCAGGTACAAGTGTCCGCGTTCTATTGCGATGCGGCAGATTGGCCCGCAACCCAACCGGTAGAAAAAGCAGCCTGCAAATTGTACCCGCCGGTGTCGGCATCCACATCCAGCACTTCCCCGGCGAAATACAAACCCTCCACAAGCCGGGATGCCATAGTACGGGGGTCCACTTCGCGTGTATCCACTCCCCCGGCGGTGATGATGGCGTGGCTGAACGAACGGTGGCCGGTGACTCGCAAGCGAAAGTCCTTCAGCCATATTCCGAGCCGCTGGCGATCTGCAGCTGTAATTTGGTGTCCAACTTTGTCTGCCGGAATGCCGGTTAGCTCAATGCACACGGGAATCAATTTTTGGGGCAGCAAATCTTTGAGCAGTGTACGATACTGCTGCTTGCCATGAGCATTCAAATCGCGCAGCAGGCGGTCGTCTAGCTTTTTCTCGTCGAGGGCGGGTTTGAGGTCGATGGAAATACTCACCTCTTTCCCAATGCGTAGGGCATCGACAACTGTCCGGCTTAACGTGAGGATGATAGGCCCGGAGACTCCGAAGTGCGTAAACAGCATTTCTCCGAAGGCCTGGTCCTCTTTGCGTCCATTGACCCACACATAAACGGACACATTGCGCAGACTCAGCCCTTGCAGCCGGGGAGCAATATTCCCGGCGGTGATGAGCGGGACCAGGGCGGGACGAACCGGCACAATGGTATGCCCTGCCGATTTTGCGAACTCGTACCCATCCCCAGTTGATCCGGTGCCCGGGTAGGACGCGCCGCCCGTGGCGAGTATGACAGCCTCAGCGCAGTAAACAGCCTCAGGGGTGGCCACTCCCGTCACCCGGTTGTTTTCGATGAGAAGGCGATCCACGGGAGAGTGCGTGTGGATTTCTACATCCTGCCATTTGTTCCACCGCACCAACGCGTGGACCACATCTTTCGACTGACCGCTGGCGGGGAAGACGCGTCCCCCTCGCTCGGTGATGGTGGGAACGCCCAGCTCGTCGAAGAAATCCAACAATTCGTCAGAAAAGAAACGGTGAAAAGCCTGACGCAGGAATCGCCCGTTGGGGCCAAAATGAGCAATGAATTTGGGCAGTGGAGTGATATTGGTCAGGTTGCAGCGCGTTTTTCCGGTGATGTACAGCTTGCGGCCCGGCTGATCCATTTTTTCGAGCAGCAGTGTTTTTGCCCCTGATCCAGCGGCCTGACCGGCGGCCATCAAACCGGCTGCACCGCCTCCAATTACGATAACTTGATAATTACTCATAATTTCCTAACTTGGGCAAGCCCCCGAAATACACGGGGACAGGCTGGAATCTAACTTTTTACCACACATCGTCCCGATGTCCTTCGGGAAAGGGCACAAAGGAACACAAAGAAAAACCCAAAAAATCCCTTCGTGTCCTTTTGGGTAAATGTTCTTGTTTTTGCGCTGGATACCTTTCGATATTGCAGCGTGCCGGTATGGCGTTCAAGGATTGCTAAAGGGCAAACGCATTGACGGCAGAAGACGGAAGACCGCGCATATAGTTTATCCGCAGTGGGAGATTTGCGCAACCGAATTGGGAACGAGACGCGAAAACTGCAAAAAAAAAAAAGAAAAAAGACGGAGCCGATTTATTCGGCTCCGTCTTATTGGTTAATCAGAGGCTCTGCTATTTTGCAAATCCCTTGCCATGTCCATTTTTCATCATTGCGCTCTGATAAGTACCATCTGGCACGCAATCGCCCGTGCCATCACAAATGCCATCTCCGTAGCTGGCGGCAGGAGTTTGATTGCCGCGGGAAGCCAGCCAATCTGCCTGCTCCTGGGTGATCAAACCGCTCGCGATAGCTTGGGCCAGAGCATCGGCGCGGGCTTGCGTCAAGATGTCGCTGATTGTCGCTGAGTCGAATCCCAGGCTCAATGCAATTTGAGTAAGGGTCTCACCCGCATCCAGGCGGGCAGCCAGTTCTTCAGGGATGATTCCTAAGGCGGTAGCTAAATTAGCGTGGATCAAATCACTCAGCACACCATCCAGATTGATATTGTCGTTGACAGGAACGCCGGTGCCGGTTCCAGTAGTACCCTGGTGTCCGCTTCCGCCGCCGGTACTGCCGCCGGCACCACCGCCGCCATTGCCGGGGCCGCTGCGGTCAAGTTCGGCCGCGAGCGCTGGGGCTACGGTTGAAAAGGATAGAATAATAATGCCAAGAATTACTGCTGCTAGTAAAACTATTTTCTTCATTTTAGATCTCCTGTTTAGAGTACAGATTTCCTCTTTGCGAGGTTGATAGTGTTTTACAGACCTTGTTCGTTAGTCGATACTCAATGTCATTGAGTCAAGGATTTGTGTCTGTTGTATCACGGATACGACAGGAGCAAAGCAGGGTTCTCTGACATGCTCCAGGCGGATTCGCAATCCGCCGATGGCTAAACTTAATGATATTGAGTCGATACTGTGGTCTGAGCAACTTACTTGCGGATAGTATAACTTGCACTTATGTTCAAAATTTGAAGAATATGTGAAAGGTTTGTGAAGATTTCGGTGTAGTGGTCAAAAAGTAAGTGACGGGCTATTTCAAAGATGCTCCCAGCGCCGTCCCCGCAGCCGTCCCACAGGGATGCTTCGCGAAGGACGGCTGCTAGAGCATTTTGTGATTTTGGTCATCACTTACCATCTAACCACCACCGATTTCGGTTACCTTTTTATGGCTTGCCGCCCTGCCCGCCGCCACCGCCGTCATCGCCGGGGCCATTTCCGCTACCGGGGTCATTTTCTCCACCGGAGCCGTTACCCACACCCGTGCCGATGGGTGTGCCAATGCAGGTAGGTTGAGGTGTGCCATCGCCGGGGCCATTTCCGCTACCGGGGCCATTTTCTCCACCGGAGCCACCCGTGCCGATGGGCGTGCCAATGCAGGTAGGTTGAGGCGTGCCATCGCCGGGGCCATTTCCGCTGCCGAGGTCATTTTCTCCACCGGAGCCGCTACCCACACCCGTGCCTATGGGCGTGCCATCACCGGGGCCATATCCACCACCCGGCATGGGAGTTTGCGAAGGATACTCAGCTGGACCGTTCCCCATGCTGTTCATGTGCTGACGAAACGTATTTGGCTCGGTCAGCCCGGTTTCGACCAACCTTTGCTGTGCCTGCAGCATTTGCTGTATTTGAGTCAACATCGGGTCTGTTTGTGCAGGTGTCTGGTTACCCATCATTGCCATCGTCTGCTCGTGTTGCTGCAAAGCGACTTTCATTTGGGTTAATACCTGGTTGAGGGCTTCGTCGCCCATACCAGCTGCCAATTGGAGCATAGAGTCCATTTGTTGCTGCAAGCGCGCGGCGGTTTCCGTCGGAATTGGCTCGCCAGCCAGGGCCAGGGCACTCATCTCTTCGAAGCGGCGTTCCGTAAAGTCCTCCAATAGTGATAATTGGTCTTGTGCATCGCTGCTCAAGTCTAATTGCAGATCCTCGGTAAAAGTCTTGACTGGATAAAGAAAATCGGCAGGTATGCTATCTTGGGCAGCATACACCACAGCTCCCGTTCCTCCCAGAGCTATAACAATGGCGACAATAAAGCTGGTTAGTGCAGTTAACATGGAAAATCTCTCCTTTTTATGTATTTGAGTGAATCTGGGTAATGATACGATCCAATTATTAAGACGCAAAAAGGGGCCGGTAGATACGCTCGTTTTCAAAGATGCTGCCTTTGCCAGGAAATTTGCTCGTCCGCGGGCGGCCGCTTGGGGGTCACGCTCGGGCACATAGCCTAAACTTTCCAGGCTGGCCTGCAAACGGGGGTCTAATTTATCTTGGCTCATCGTTGATTCTCCGGTATAAGAATGCGTTGTAAAGCTGCCACGGCGCGGTGCTGCAAAGATTTGACTGACCCTTCGGTTTTATGCAGTGTGGCAGCGACTTCTGTATTCGTCCAGCCTTCTAAAAACTTGAGTACAATCACCTGGCGTTGGTCGGGGGTGAGCAGCTTCAATGCAGAGCGAATGCGTTCCTGTTCTATACTCGCAGCCACAGTTTGCAAGGTATCTGTGCCGTCATCAAGATAGAGAGCCTCATCCAGGGGTAGCGAGGGCAGCGCGCCTCGGCGGTATTGATCCGTGATCCAATTGTGCGCCACGCGGTACAAATACGCTTGAAGATGATCGCGAGGCCCGCCACCGGCACGCAGGGCGCTCAGAAAACGGCTAAAGGTTTCAGCCACGCAATCTTCAGCTTGATCGGCATCACCCGTCAAGCGCATGGCATAGCGATACAGGCCTGGGCTAAAGTGGTCATAGATTTCTGCCAGGATTTCCGAATCAAAGCGGCATGCGCCGCGCAGAAGGCGGTTTTCAGATTTCACAATGATTTTCATACACTATGACGCAAAAGCAGTCTTTAAGATACGGGCGGGTTACAAGCGACATAGCAATAATACCCGAAGTAAGTGTTCAGTTCCCTGGTGAAATAGAACGCGGATTATACGGATTAAGCGGATTAACGCGGATATTATTTATTTTGAAGAATCCGCGGTGATTCGCTATATCCGCGTCGTCCGTGTTCTACTCAAACAACTTTCAGCAGACGCCTGAACGATTAGTTCTTGAAGCAGTAATTATAGTGCGATTTTCCAAATCGTTCTACGAAACCATTACTGGCTATCTACCTCCGCCTGAAAAGCTGCTTTGATCGTGGAGAATTCCAGTCCATTCTCGTCACAATAGTCGCGCACCTTCGATAAAGGATTGAAAATTTCATCGCCGATGATGGACGCGATCATTTCTTCAGATACGCCCCAGTCCAACAAGTTGGCGAAGGTAGTTTGACCCTGCACTATTTTTGAGCCTTCATCGTGTGTATCTTCTTCCACTTCGAACTCGATTTCATGCTGGATATTGGATACATCAATGGCGTGAGCGTCCAAAAAGACGATTTGTTCTTCCGTCAGGCTGGCGTGATTTTTCAAGATCTCCACCGCCGGGGCGGGCAGATAGTCATCCTCTGGCAGCTCATAAGGTATGCCTGAATAGAGGGCCACAAAAAGCTTCACTGAGCCTGTGCCGATCTCTATCTCGTCGCCCAATTCGCCATACAGCATTTCCAGGTCGCGGCACATGAAGCTGGCGGTATTCACATCCGGGGGCAGCCCAAAGGCGTTGCTCAACACATCGAGCGGGATGTCGAAAAGGTCGCTAATATTGCCGAACTGATAAGAACCGCGGATGTCCCCAGGGTTGTACTCACCAACAGCCTCCCCTTCCTGAAGTCTATTGGGCACTCTGGATGACTCTGTCTTCCATAAATCCAATGCGGAACTTCCAAATATCCCACCGAACAAAATCACCAGGATAATCACGCCAAGTGTTTTAGATTGTAATTTCATGTTATTTGCCTCCTCGGGTTGCAAAAACAACCGTGTTATCGATAGGGCAGAGCGCTTCAGACGTACATTCCAAACAAGTGATGCACTGATGGTCGCGCACGACGTTTACTGCATGCACTTTGATGTTCATGGGGCAGTCGCGGGTACAGATATTACACCCCTTGCAACCTGGATCACTGCGCCTGATGGAGAAAACCCGGAACAGGTTTGTGATTCCCAAAATCGCGCCGTAGGGACAGGCATACTTGCACCAGAGCCGTTCCACCAGCAGAGAGGCCAGCAGCGTGATGCCCAGGATGATCAGCCCGCCGATGGCAACTTCACCGGTCCAGAAATTGAACAGGGCAAAATAGGGGTCAAGGTCGCTGAAGAATAATTCTGCCGTTGTGGCCGTCGTATACAATACCCACACCAGCACGAGATAACGCAGATAGCGCAGATATTGGTCGAGACGGTGAGGAACAAAATGATTATATTTCTTCTTGAAGAGTCTTTTGCCGATTTTGCCAAACCATTCCTGAACGCTCCCCAACGGGCAAACCCAGCCACAAAAGACCGGCCCAAAGAGGATTGTCAAAACAAACACGATGATCATCAAGATAAATGATGATTCGTGAATTTTCTGGACGAAAGTGCCCTCTGTGGCAAACTGGTAAAGGGATACTACGCCGCCAAAAGGACAAACACCATGTAACGATGTGTTGGACAAGAAGGAGATTGCTCCGTCCAGGGTATGGTTGACCACGATCAATGCGATCAACACAAAGAAGAAGATTTGTAAAACCGTCCTAGGCCAAATTTTGTTCTTACTAAAAGATTTCATTTGAATACTCCTGTTGAATATGGTGCGAAAGACGCTCGCATACGTTTGATAGACAGGCCCCCCTAACCCCCCAAATTTGGGGGGAACGTCACTTGTATCCCGGCATCATCGCAAAGGGGGCCTAAAGACAGAGTAATCGTTCAGCCCCCCGATCCCCAATCCTGGGGGAGTCACTTTCCCATTTATAATTCACCATTTACCATTTAGAATTTGGTTTTATTTGTGCGTAATTCAAATGGCGCATATTTTTCCCTTTTGGTGGGCGGAAAATCATTTATGGAGTTGGGGGAGGCGTTCCCACGCCTGAGCGTAGGAACGAGAAGATGGGACTGAATTATTATTTCTCCCCCAGTATTGGGGGCCGGGGGGCGATTATGGGACAGCCTGAGTAGTTACGAAATAAACTTTAGATCAGGATTAGCCACCTTGTCCACCTCCTTGTCCACCGCCCTGCCCGCCGCCCTGCCCGCCGGTTTCCATGCCTGAATTCACGATGACGTCATAGGCTTCCTGGCTGAGGTATTGAGGCTGGTACACTTCGCCGGTTTGTTGTGCGAATATTTGCACAAAGGAGCGCAGGTGGTTGCGGGAGCCTTTCAATAGATTCTGATAAACTTGTTGAATGTCAGGTTTGTCAGTTTGGGCGAGATATTCTTCCAGGTCGAGGATGTCGATCTCTTCGATGGCTGCTCCCACTTTGATGGCATCGATAAGGGATTGGCTTCCCTGGGCCACCAGTTGATCGTAAAGTCCCTGGAGGGTTGCATCCGAAAATTGACCGATCTCATTCCCGGCAGCCGGGTCTTCCAGCCCGTAGCGATCAACCAGGGTTTTGACGGTTTCCATGTGGGTCGCTTCGGCATCGGCGATATTTTGAAAAATCGGCAGCCCCCATTGCTCGTACATGGTCAGGTACACATCCCGGGCGAGTTTTTCTTCTTCCCGCATGAAGGAGATGCCGGCAGCTTCGTCGGCGCTCAAACCTCCAGTGGTGATTTGCGCCGGAGCATCTGTCGGATTCACCTCTTGGATATCGGTATTAGCATTTTCATCCGCTTGGGTCGCATCTGCGGCAGCCAATTCTTCTGCAGTTGCTTGCGTTTCTGATGATTCTTCAACATCTGGGATCACAACCACGTCGGTGGGTTGGATTTCTTCTGGCGGCGTCGCTGGGGCGTTACACGCCGCTAAAAGAATAGCTACAAGAATCAGGGTGAGGATATTTATTTTCATAAGTCTGTTTCTCCTTTTGGGGTATTCATAAACTTGAATGTGTTGATGGACTTAGTGTCACTTATATCGCTTACATGTGAAGAACAGATAGTGGATTTGTGAAGAACTTATGAATATTAAATTTTTGAGAAGATGCCAATAGCCCAACTAAAAAGACGGAGTCGAACAAGTCGGCTCCGTCTTTTGGGATCAGGCGGGGTATGTATTATGCTGAGAACTCTGGAAAAACTTAATTTCTTTCCTGCCACCCCCCTCAATCCCCCCATTTTAGTTTTTCAAAATGGGGGGATTGAGGGCGCTTCGGGCGTTGTTTAGCCAGATTCATTGTCTGCTTGAGTAGTTACAAAAGGTATTTGTTACATTATACCCGCCTCGCGCAGCGCGCCCACCAGGCTTTCTTTGCTCGTCGCCAGGCCTACTCAGAGCATACTCTCCAAAGTGGCGCGCCGGTCGATAAAGGCAATATCGGTTTGCAGCGGGTTGCATTCTTCCAAAGAGCGCTTTTGCAGAATTAACCCCACAGCGAAGGCCAGACAGGTGGCTTCACCGCATTGTTTGCAGTTGGTTTGAGGCAGCAGTTCATACACATCCAGATGACGCGGCGCTCTTTTCTTGACGGTCACCGGCTTCAGTTCGTGGCGGTGTTCCCAGGTAGCGTTGATAGCGTCGGCCAGGGCGGTCAACAATTCCAATCCCTCGTCAACGTCTTTGATCTGGGTAATGCTGACCCGCTTGGAGTAGAGTGTGATGAACCCTGGCTGACGGCGGAGAGTCAGTGTGTGCGCATCAGGGTTGTAGCCGATGACATTGGGGAGGGTTGCCAGGTAGGGTAAAACATCGTCCAGTGGCTGCGACGGCTTACCGGTGACGATGATCTTACCCGGCTCAGCCAGACAGGGAGTAGTTTGGGTGAGGGCAATGGCTTCTAAAAAGCGCTGATTATTCATGGGGTATACAAGTTACCTCGCATTTCTCGGATCCCCGCCCCGGGGACTTCGAGCATCACCTTTCAACCGCCTTCGAGCATCTCGCGGGCTTTGCCTTTGAAGTGCTCCTTGAGAAAGGCCAGAGCACCCTCAGAGTCATCGTCCATCAGGATACGCATCAACTCGATGATTTCTCGATCCTCAAGGGCGACTTGCAGCGTCTTTTTCACTTCGGCGTCTCCGTTTGGGGAATCTGAATCCCTTTCTTTTGGCAACCGGTGCATAGGTCACCCTCACAATTCGTCCAGTATTCCTGCCCACAGCGCGGGCAGGTCACATGCCGGAAGCCGGATTTCCAGGTTTTGTTTTTGGGCTGCAGCTCCGGGGGCAGTGAGGCAAAAGGATCCTGCACGCAGCTACAAGCTGGGGTGGGCTGTTTATCTTTTGGGGGAGGTGGTTCTGTCATAGTTGATACTCCTCAGCGAGGTGTGTTGATCCAGCGGGTGTAAGTACGCAGAGTATACAAAGTAAAGACCCTGTTTCCTTGTATACCGATATACCTGATACCTGATACCCCTACCCAATCGCCGGTGCTTCGATGATAATCTCTTGCAGAGCAGCGAGTTTCTCGGCATACTGCGGTTCGAACAGCGACGGGCAGTCGGTCAGCTTCTTCTGTGAGACCACCAGCTTCAAAGCAAAGGTGAAACAGGTTTGATCGCCGCACTGTTTGCAATTGGTCTTGGGGAGCAATTTGTAAACGTCCATTGGCGCTGGACGTTTGCGGGTTTCATAGCTGGCGGTGATTTCGGCGCGCTGGTCCCATGTGCGGTTGATCAGGTCAACCAATCCCTTGATTTCTTTTTCCGCGGCTTTCCGGTCTTCCACATTACTCGTAGAAATTTCGTAAGCGTGAAAGACAATATTATGACCGCCTTTCTTCCAGGTTAGAGCGTTGGCTACTTTGTGATATAACGCGCCGCGCAGGGTAGCGTTGAGATAGGGCAATACCTCGGATATATCCGCCGTCAGACGAGCGGTGGCAGCAAAGCGTTCCGCTCCCGGCTCGCAGGGCGGGGTGAAGACTTCCAGGTCGTAGTTTTCGATTAACATCGCAACCTCTCATCACTATTTTATGGGCTTTCGATCAATGTTGCAATCTGTACTTCGATCTTTTCAATATCCAGGGGTAACCCATCGCTGATGACATCATCCTGCCGCCAGACGATCTCGCCGGAAGCATCCAGCAGCAGCATGGAGGGCGCTCTAATGACCTTATAGCGCTCCGCCAGGTCGGGGCGTTGCTCGATGTCGATCTGGTGAAGGGGCAGCCCGTACCGCGTTTCTGTGGGCCAATTAGCAACCTGAGAACGGGCGTTGCCATTGACGAACTGTTCACATTCGCAAACGCCATGGATTTTAACGAAAATCAGCACTGCCGGCTGGCCGTTCAATTCCAGCTGCGGTCTGGGTTGCAGCCAACCTAACTGCTGAACTTTAAGACCCAACACCAGCAGAACGGCCCCAGAAAAACACAACCAGATCAGAATACGTGTATTCCGTTTCATGCAATCCATAAAAAGTATAACCCAACCCCAATTATGACCACACCGCTGGCTTTCTCTATCCACGCTGACCAGCGTCCCATGCTTTGCAGGCTGGTCAGCGCACCGGTGAACGTCCCAGCCAACACCACGGGCACCCCGCGTCCCAGGGCGTAGACGAAGAGCAGCAACGCGCCGTAGGCGATAGCTCCGGTGGACATCACATAGGTCAGGATGGCGGCCAGGGCGGGAGTGGCGCATTGGGAGGCCACCAGCCCGGAGATCAACCCCAGCAGGAAGGCTCCCGGCGCGCCCTTGAGCGCCACTCGCTCGCGCAGGCCGCCGAACCACATCGGCAGAGAGATTTTCAGCACGCCCAGCATATTCAGCCCAATGACGAAACAAATCAGCGCCACCAGGTGATACCACCAATTGGTCGCTGCGCCGATCAGCCCGCCGATCAGGGCCGCGGCCACGCCCAAGAGCATGAAGGTCACCGCAAGCCCGAAGGCGAAGGCCAATGACAGGCTGAAAGAGCGCCGCCGGGATAATTCTGCCGAACCGCCCACGAAACCGACGATTAGCGGGATGGTGGCGACGTTGCACGGCCCCAGGCTGGTAACCAGTCCGCCCAGGAATACCAACAGGAAACTGAGCACAGAAATATTTTGCAGGGTGGCGGGGTCAAAATCCATCTCAATTCTCTCCAGACAGGTTTTGCAAGACAGTGCGCATTTGCTCCGCTGGCAGCACCCCGACGTGCATATAGCGCTCACCAGTACTGTCGTAAAAAACTAGGGTGGGGATGGCTTGCAAGCCCTCTCGCCGCAAGATGTTGGCGTTACGCTGCTCGTACACATCCACATCAATCAAGACCACCTGCTCCTGAAATTCAGGGTAGACCTGTGCCACTACCTCCATCATCTCTTTGCAGGGGATGCAGTCCAGCGAGTGCAGGAAGATGAAGGTAGGGCGCTTTTCCTGGAGCGCCGCGTCGAGTTGGGCTTCCAGTGATAGTGGAACTTCGACATTGTTTCCCGTATCACGTTTCAAGAAAAATACCGCCACCACCAGTAAAACCAGGCCGCCTAAAATCAGCAGGCTCGGCGGGAAACTGCGTTTGTGTGAAGATTTTTTACGTTTCGAGTGTCGTTGTGAGGTCATTTTCTTCATCCCAGGTTAACTGTTCCAGCATTGGATTCAAACTTAACAATAGCAGCAATGTGATAATGATCGCCGAGGAGATGCACCACATACACACCGCATTGATCACGAACGGCTCCAGATAGGTCAGGTAGAGCGAAAAAAGTGTGCCAAAGAAGGTTATACCAAAGAGTGCCAGGGGAGCTTTCCCCGCCAGCCAGTCTTGACGCCAGCGTGACCAAGCCCACACACCCAGGATGATGATGTAACCCAGCGCACCCAGCACGCCAATCGGCAAAACACCGAATAATTTGGCGTAGGGGCTGCTTTGCACGGCGTTGCAATCGCCGATAGGCCCGCAGACAGCCGAGACTGATTGCGTCTCCACGTAGGCCAGGTATCCGGCCACGCCCAGGCCGAGCAGAGCCAGCATAGGGATGGCAATGTCTTTCCATGCGGAGATAGGAGCTACTTGCACAACGGAATTGTCAGACAGTAAGACGCGACCTATGCGTACCCCCGTGTAGACCAGGGCGGCAAGCATACCAACCATGATCGCTATAGACAGAACAAAGCCGGCCGGCCTAGGCAATGTGACGGTTGATGGGCCTTGTGGCCGGCTTTCAGCGGTCTGGGCTACTGTCTGGATTGTAGATATTTCGGGCGGTAATATGTCGATCAGTACTGGTATGTACGGGTAGTTCAGGCCGCCAGCCGTCAGGTGTTTCTCGATTAGACCAGGCAATTCTGTCGGAATCTGGTCAGCCCCTTGGAACACCTTATCGCCGATAACCAGGAAAGGCACGCCGACTCCCTCTTTGGGAATGCCAAAAGAGGCTGCTGTCTGGTAGAGGCGATCTACGTCTTCTATCGTCACCAACTCAATCAAGAAAATCTCGAATTGATCGCCGTATTTTGCTTGCAGAGGCGGCAGAACGTTATCCAACACATCATGGCAGTGAGGGCAGTCATCCATCCAAAACAGCACCGCTCGAACTACTGGCAAAGCGCTTACGGGCATAGCAGTTGGCTGGCGTTGTTTGGCTGTCAGGGTTGAAAGTGCCTCCATTTGGCCGGCGGCAACTTCGCAGTCGTCGCAATCTTCGGCGGCGGTGGCAGTTGCTATCAGCGCGGTGGCGACGGGTGTTTTTGGATCCTGGTCATGGGAAGATTGAACGAATTTTGTGCCCAGCACTACCAGGCCAGTTAGCCCGAGAAGAATGAATGCCCAAACAGCGATGCGTTTCACGTGTACCTTCAGGTGTACCAGTTCTCACCTCACCGAGAACCAGCTGTCTGTGCAAGGAGCCATCATCGCTCACTATGCTGCAACTTTCAGTTTGCCTGCTTCTCTCAATTGCCTCTCGACCTTACCCCAGATCCCCTCTCGCTTATACAATGCGCGTATTTCCTGAATGTCGGGAAAGGAAATGGCGTTGCCCAGGCAAAGATTAGCGCAAGTTGTGCATCCGACAACACAACTATAAGGGCGTGCTACCCTCGCGCCTTCTGTTGTCCAATCGTAGACATTCTTTCCGCAATTCATACACATCCCACATTTGACACACTGACTCGGATCAATGGCGGGATACCACTCCACTTGTTCTCTCGGATAACCGGTCAACCAGGGCATTTTACCTCTTGTGCTATGCTTGAAAAAATCGACTTGTTACGGGCTTGGCAAACTATTGCAAATGCCCACGAGGGTGGGGATTTACCCCACCCTCAGAAATGAGTCGGCGCTTCGGCAAGGTTCCAATGCGGTGATATGGTTAAGCCAGCCCCGCCTCGCGCAGCGCGCCCACCAGACTTTCCTTGCTCGGCGCCAGGCCCACGAATTTGACCAACTCGCCAATGACCATTGCCGGAGCGTTAGCGATGGCGTACTCCTCCCACTCTGCGTCGCCAGGGCCGGTGTGGTAGACGATCTCGACCTGGTCGCCAAACTCAGTCTCGATTTCCTTCAACAGCCGTTTTACTGCCACGCCGCCGGAGCAGGGCGGTATTGACACAAATGCTTCGATCCTTATTTTAGACATAGCCCTCCCTCCCGTAAGGCGTTATTGAGCGTTGCCTCGCTGGGGCACATCCCCTCGATGCGGATGGTCCCGTTGACCACTGCTGCCGGAACGCAGAAGAGCTTGTACTCTTCGAACTTTTCCAGCCCCTCAGCGCCTTCGTAGATAGTGAGTTCCAACTCACTTTCGTACCTGACAGCGACCCGCTGCGCAAGTTCGATGATGGCGACACAGCCCGGGCAGGGTGGGTCGCCGCTAAATACCTCTAATTTGACCATCATAAGCCTCCTATTTGTTTCTCGATAATCGAGATGAGTTTTGCCGCGGGTACAACCTTGCCCGCGCCGACTACGTTCTCGCCGACGACCACGAGGGGCGTGGTCATCAAGCCATATTGCTCTGCTTCCGCTCCCAGGGCGTCGAGCTTGACCACTTCGACCTGACCGGGGAACCGCTCTGCGGCTTTCTGCGCCTGCGCCCCGGCGCGCTTGCAGTTGGCGCACGGCGGTGTGGTTCCAAAAACTTTAATTTGGAGCATTATCAACCTCCTTTTATCTCTGCGATGCTCGAATCCACTCTGCGATCTCTTCCTTGCGCGGAATGCGTCCCGACGATTTGACCTCTTCGTTAATCACCAACGCAGGCGTATTCATGATATTGTAGGCCATAATTTCGTCTATTTCCTTGACCTTTGTGAACGCTGCTTCGACACCCAACTCGCCGGCTGCTTCAATGGCCAGTTTCTCCAGCCGCTCACACCTGGAGCAGCCGCCACCCAAAATCTTGATTTTCATTCTAACCTCCACAATATAATATAGACGCTCACGGCGTCAACATCGACAATATTTTATCGATCTTTGCTCTTCGGAAGCGTACTCATTGCCAACTGTCCCGCAATGGCCTTATTTTCCGAGCAGGGTCTCCGCAAATACGTAGAGAATTACCCTGTAAAGTTTGCATCGTTCGCGAGAAAAATTACCAGAAAATGTCATTGCGAGTCCCGGACGCTTTTCCGCTGCGAAGCAATCTCGCATCTGACAAGGATGAGATTGCTTCGCCGTTCCTCCTCGCACATCGTCCCCTTCGAGGAATGACAACCGTGAAGTATGGTTGCGGCGGGAGGCCACACTATGAGCAGCACTCAGGTTTTACTGCTTCGATAATAGCCGAAACCACAAAATCCTCGACTTTCATGCCTGGAGCCCAATCATGTATGAATTCTTTGCTTTCATCCTTTGTTTGTATTCGAATATTGGTGAATCCAACTTCACTCAACATATCTATCAACTCATCTACAGAAACCGCGCCCGCGACACATCCGGTGTAAAGAGCGATATCATCCTTCATCTCGTCAGGCAGTTGTGCGGTTGCGACAATATCTGAGATAGCCAGACGACCACCCGGCTTTAAAACACGCAGCGATTCTCTGAAAACCCTTGATTTATCAGGCGAGAGGTTGATAACGCAATTGGATATGATCACATCTATTGAAGAATCTGCCACAGGCAGGTTCTCTATCTCCCCAAGGCGGAACTCGATATTTTTAAACCCAGCACTCGCACTGTTCTGTCGAGCCTTGCTGACCATTTCGGGCGTCGCGTCTACGCCGATTACGCGTCCCGTATCTCCCACGGCCTGGGCAGCCAGGAAACAATCGAATCCACCACCGCTACCCAGATCGAGCACAGTCTCACCTTCCTTCAGTCCCGCGAGCGCGTGTGGGTTGCCACATCCCAATCCCATATTGGCTCCCTCCGGCACCGCCGTCAGTTGTTCTGGAGAGTATCCAAGCGCTATGGAAATATCTCCTGGGCTGCAACATGACGGGATGCTGCACCCACAACCGGTATCTGTCGCTTTTGCAACGGAACCGTACTTGTCCCGGACAGCCTGTCGAATAACTTCTCTTTCAGAATCTAACATCTTTCATCTCCTTATTAGGGGTAAAGTCTATTGCACAAACCATCCAAAGATCAGCCCTGACAAGGTGCTGAAAATCGCCACCAGAACTACGTAGACCGCGGTCTTCTTTCTGCCGATGACCGAGTTGGTGATGAGGATAGATTGCAAGCTCAACTCCGGGTCGGCTAAAAGGTAGGCCAACAGCGGCCCGCGGTGCATCCCCAGCGAAAGGAAGGTCTGTGCGATGGGCACCTCGACCAACGTGGGGAAGTACATAAAGACGCCGAACAGCACGCCAACCAGATTGGCCATCACCGTGTTGCTCCCGGCAATCGACTCGATCCAGGTTGCGGGAATGAGCACCCGCGCCATCCCCGCCAGGAAAACCCCCACGACCAACAGTGGAATGATCTGCCTGGTAAAGCGCCACATCTCCCACAGCCATTCTTGGATTTCGTACGCTTCGAAGCTTTTAGCGGCCATCCACCATACGGCGGCGATGAGTGCGATCTCAGCTAGCAGCTTGCCGGTGATACCCACGCTCAGGCCGCTTGCGACCGCCGTTATTTTGAACGAGGCCGTGATCAACGTTGCCGAGACTATCCCCATCGACGCGTAGGTCCAGGCGTTGAAGCCTTCGTCTACATTATTCAGCCCCAGCCAGGCGGTGACGGCGATGAGGATCAGCAACCCGATCAGGAACACCCCGTGGACGCTAACCCCCTCGATGCCCAGGGAGGCGTTCGGCGGCACAACAATGTCCAGCCAGCCCTGGAATGAACTGACCCACGAACCGGGGAGCGTGAACGTGGCGTAGCTGTTCATCAGCAAGTTCACCTGCAAAGTGCCCGCGATCAGCACGCCCAGCAGCAACGCGAAGAAAACCCACGTGCGGGCTGGCACTTTGGCGCCTTGCGCTAAGGAGCGCCCACCGTTGGCGGCCTCGTTGTGCGCCTCATCGTCGGCGCGGAAGAACCGGGCCATCAACAAACCAATACCGACGCCGAATATAATGGAGAGCACAATCCGCGCCAGGGCGATGTCCATTCCAATCTGCACGCCGGTTAGCGAAATAGCCAGGATGTTGACAGCCGGCCCGACGAACAGGAACGTGATGGCTGGACCCAGCCCGGCGCCTTTCTTGTATATGCTGGCGAAGAGCGGCATGATAGTACATGAGCAGACCGCCAGCACAAAGCCGCCCACCGCCGAGGCCGGGTAGGATACCCATTTGGGGGCGTCCCGGCCAAGGTATTTGGTGATGGCCTCTTTGGGAATCAAAGCCGAAAGCGCCCCAGCGATGAAGAAGGCCGGCAGCAGGCACAGCAGAACGTGAGCGGCCAAATAGGCAGCCAGACTACCCAATCCTGTTTGCAGCAGTGTTGCCAGGTATTCGAAAATGTTCAACTCGTACCTCCGTCTTTATATGCGGCCTGTTGCATATATATGTGCCTAAAAGAGGGCCGAAGCAATAGCTGCAACGGCCAATTTTCACAAAATACTGCACTGATATAGATGTTAAGATAATGTTTTTGACTCTGTTTATCCGGATGTCATTGCTTCAGCGGTAGAGCTGCTTCGCAATGACACGTGGAGTCAATATCTTTTTCTGAAAGGCTATAGTTACTCGATGCGGAAGCTACTCACACGGCATATTAGAATCGCAACCAGCACACAAGGGGCAAGGGCAATCTGGCGGATGTGTTCTCTCACCGGCTGACCCTAGAACGATCTCCAGCAACTGCGCGACTTTTGGGTCGTTCAATCGATAGTAGACAAGCTGCCCTTCTTTGCGATCCGTTACCACACCGGCATCCCGCAGTACCCGCAACTGCTGAGAAACGTAAGCCTGGGGCCGCTTCAGCACTGCCTGGAGGTGACACACACACGCCTCGTCCCGCCGCAGTTCGTCCAGGATATGCAGCCGAGCCGGGTGGGATAGAAGGTGAAATAGTTGGGTCACTTGCCGGTATGTATCTGCATTCATTTTTTACTCTTCACAACATGCAGTGCAGTATATATGCAATACGCCGCATATTATGCGTTAGGAAATCACTTTTGTCAAGATGGGAACTACCTAATTAAACCGTTGGTATATACTCACTTTTCTATAGCTTAGGCAAGCGCCGTAGGCCAAAGAAAGCCACACTCATCAAACCCATAGCAAGTATTGCGCTGCCCAGCACGACAGCCCAGGCGCGGGCATCCATGGCATTCCACCAGCTTTGGGGCTGTTCGACTTGCGCCCAGGGCGGGATTTCTCCCTCAGCAAGGTCGTGTCCCCCGCCTTCCGCCTGTCCCTGTCCACCGGTCTCGATATTTGCAGGCGCCCATTCGGGTGGGCCGCCCGGCCCTTCTTCGGGGATTTGATCGGCTGCCATGTTATCCTGCCCTGGTTTTACGGAATCATCCGGCAGGTCACCCGGCTCACCTACGGAGGTTTGATCAGCCGCCATCCCCTCCGCGCCTTCCGATAAGCTCGCATCGGCGGGCGGCCCGCTTACACCCGGCTCTTGTACGCCATCCGCGGGCGTGACACTCTCGGTATGATCGGCTGCACCCTGACCGGCTCCATCAGGCGGGCCGCCTTGTCCGTTCCCCTTCCCACCGCGTCCGGGAGAGCTGTCGCCATCGGTCTGCCACCAGGGGCCACCGCCGCCGCCACCACGGGCGGGTTCGGCCACTTCGGGGGCGGTGGGTTCCCAGGCCCTCATGAAGCCCACAATGGCCTGGATTTCGACCTCGGTCATTTTGTCGCCCCAGGCTGGCATGGCGGTTGCGGGCACGCCCAGGGTGATGATCTGCTGCAAGGCAGCGTCGCTGGTTTCTTCCAGGTAGCCTTTGACATTCAGTGACGGGGCGCGCTGCGTGCCCTGCCCTTCAACCGCGTGGCAGCGCGAGCAGTTGGCGGCGTACAGGTTAGCCCCCAAGACCAATGATTCTTCGGTCATAGGGACAGGCACCTCGGGGGCGGGGATGGCGCCGGGGCTAACCTGATCCCACTGGGTGATGAGAGTCAGAACAGCGCTGACCTCTTCACCGCTGAGGGCGTTTTCCCAGCCGGCCATCAGGGTGCCGGGGACGCCGTAGAGCAGGGTGCGTTCCAATTCGTCAATTGATTGGGTACTCACCGCGGGATCATTCAGCGGCGGGGCCAGAGATGTGCCCAACCCGTCTGCGCCGTGGCAGGCTACGCATTGCTGGGCATAGACGGTGATTCCCTGGGCTAAAATATCCCCCTCGGGCATACCGGCCAACTCCTCCAAAATTTCGGGATCAGGCTCGGTGGCGAAGGGAACCAGGGGCGCCAATCCCAGATTGACGACGCGGTCTTGGGTCGCCTGCCAATCCCCAACTCGAGTTAAATCTACCAACTCGCCAATCTGATAGTCGCTGAGCGGGCCGCCGTCGTCCAATCCCCAGGCGGGCATGGAGGTGCCATACAGTCCGCGGGTGATGATTTTGGACAGGGTGCCGGGGTCGCTCTCGCTGAGACCGGGGTTGTCCAGCGATGGGTTGGGGCCGATTCCCTCTCCGGCCAGCCCATGGCATACCGAGCAGTTTTCGGCGTAAAGTGTCATTGCCTCGTCGAGGTCGGTTTGTAACTGCGCTGCTTGAGCCGATTCCAACCGGGCTGGTTCGTCGAAGGCATACAGCAGCAGCCCAGCGGCGATCAGAGCGGTTGCCAACATGCCGAGGAAGGTTTCGATCTTGGGTGAGTTCATGGTTTTACCTTGTTGGTTGGTTGGTATGTTGGTAGGTTGGTAGGTTGGTAGGTTGGTAGGTTGGTAGGTTGGTAGGTTAGTATATTGGTATTGTGGTGGGTAGCGTGTTTCCCAATTTTCTAATCTACCAATCTACCAATTCACCAATTTACCGATCCCCAATCTACCAATTTATCAATTTACCAATTTACCGATCCCCAATCTACCAATCTACCAATCTACCAGTTTCCCAATCTACCCCTACGCGTACACCACCTGCGAGGGGTCGAAGCGCGGGCGGGTGATGGGTTTGCTGGTGTCCACTTTTACCATTCCATCTTCGATAATGACGGTAAATAGATCGAGGGAGCGGAGAGCGGGAGGGTTGAGCACTTCGCCATCGGGGGTGAACTGGGAGTTGTGGCAGGGGCAGATGAATTTTTCTTCGGTCTGTTCCCAGGGGACGGTGCAGCCCAGGTGTGTGCAACGTTGGTAGATAGCCAAAAAGCCGCCGTCTGCCAGCCGGGAGAGGTAGAAGCGTCCTGCGGTAACGGGAGTGACAGAGCCGGGAGGGAAAGTGTCCACCTCGCCGACGGTGATCACGCTGCCGAATTCGCCTTCGGTCAGGCGGGGCTGCATGTAGGCCAGGGTGAGGCCGCCAAGTTCGAGCGCGGCCAGCCCGGCCAACGCGCTCCAGGCAATTCTTAGAAAATCGCGGCGGGAGGTCTTTTCGGGAGTTTGAGTTGTCATGGTTTTTTCCAAAATCTCGTGGAGCGTCGAGGGTGAAGCATGGGGCAATAGACCTCCGAGGTCTTAGAAGACCTCGGAGGTCTATTGCCTGTCTGCTCCCCGCTACACATGCACTGGCATTTCCCACGGCCAATACAGGCTCATACCCGGGCCGCGGAAGAAAATTCCGATGATGGTCAGCACAATGAGTGCAGTGAATAAAAATATGAATAAGGTGAGGACGCGTTCTTCTTGGGTGGCATGCAACGTTTTTTGGACGAACTCATCCAGGCTAAGCAATCCCAGCAGGATAATTGCGAAAGGGATCAGGCCGTTGGAGAGCAGTGTGGGCCAGGTGGATAGCCATACCGTCCAATGGAGCACGAACTCGTCCAGAAGCACCCAGATAGGGGTGGCGAGCAACCCCAGGCCGACGGCGAACAGCGCCAGGTAGCGTCCCCTCCGGGAGCGGAAGTATACACCCACGCTTGGGGTGGTGACATCGTAGAAAGGCAGCAGCGCCAGAGCTATCAAGGCGATACCGGGGATGATGATGGCGCCCACCAGGGGATGAAAATGCAGCAGGAGTTCTTGAATCCCCATGAAATACCAGGGGGCTTTGGCCGGGTTGGGGCTGACGGCGGGGTTGGCGATGCCCTCCAGAGGCGCGGGGATAAATATAGCCCACACCAGCAGAATCGCCATCCACACCAGAGCAAAGACCAATTCCTTGTTCACCAAATGGGGAATGGTGGTCACTTTTTCGGCTTGGCTGGGAAGCTCCTCGCCAGGCGCTTTGGGGATTGTCAGACCGCCGTCTTTGCGGATACGCCAAAAATGATAGGACATCAACATGACAACGGAAACCGGAATAACACTGATATGCAGGGCGTAGAAATATAGCAGGGTCGGTGCGCCTACTTCTGGCCCGCCGAGCAGCAGACGGCTGATAGCCGACCCCACCAGGGGTACGTATTCGACAATGCTGGTTCCCACGGTGATGGCCCAGAATGCCAGTTGATCCCAGGGCAGCAGGTATCCGGTAAAGTTAGCCCCCACGATGAGCAGGAGCATGGCAACGCCGATCAACCAATTCAGTTCGCGGGGCGGACGGTGTCCGCCGGTGAAGAAGACCCGTAGCAAGTGCAGCACCGCGGCCCCCAGGAGCAGGTTGCCGCTCCAGTGATGCAGGCTGCGGATAAGATCGCCGAACCAGACATTGGTGCGCAGGTTGAGGATATCCAGATAGGCCTGGGGCGGGCGGGGAGTGTAGTTCATTTCGAGCAATACACCGGTCAATACCAGAAAAACCAGCAAGATGGCGGAGAGGCCGCCCAACCCCCAGGTGTAGGTGAAACGCAGGGTACGGACATTCACTTTGGTGGGGTGGATATGCAAAATCAGGTTGTTCATTACCATGCGCATGCGGCCGCGGTCGTCGGTGGGCATGCCGCTTAGTGCCAGGGTTTTGCGCATGCGCTCGAATATGGAAGGGGGGCGCTCTTGGGGTGGGGTTGGTTTCATGGTGTGGGCCTTATTTTTAACGCGAAAGCGCAAAGGTACAAAGACGCAAAGGGTTTTGTGTGAAATAATGAATAGTCAGTTGGCAAAAACCCATCATAAATGACAAGTGTGCATCTTGGCGTTTTCGCGAAGCATAGTTCGTCTAGCTTGACTGGATGCCTTGGTATCGCGTTTAGTTTTTTCAGTGCGGGCATAAATGGGATCGTTTCTCCCATATAACCATATACTTCTGCAAAAGGTCTCCTTTACTAAAAGTAGGGAAGTGTTCACATGGTTTGATAGCACTCATCACAAGATTCGACAGTGGAGTGTAGCGGAGTAGCGG
>JBDRGC010000303.1:0-22385 GCA_043818215.1 Chloroflexota bacterium
TCAGGCGCATTTCGCAGCCCCCAAAATTTCCCTATTTGTTGAGACGATACGTGGTGAATCAAAAAGAAGGCTGGTGACAGCCTTCTTTTTGATTGAGCAAAACTTAGCGGCGGAGATAAGGGGCGTCCAGAAAATTGATTGCTCCACACTTAAACCCGTGATGCGTGATAAACTCCGTTTCATATTTCACGGAAGTTCCTAACTTTCTCATCAATTTGATTTGATTCTCTCCAACAACTGCTTATATTTATCCACATCAGGGGGATCGAGGGTCACGATCATCTGGATCGCGTCGCTGGCCCCTTTTCGGTCTCCCGCATCCAACAAGATATCTCCCGCGGTATCGAGTTGTTTGACAGAATCAGAGGTACGACCCGCCTTTTGGTATTGCTCTGCCAGGCGCCAACGGATCATGGCCTGCTGGGGGCGTTCGTTCACTAGATTTTCCAAGAATTCGATCACCTCATCCACACGGCCTTCTCTATTCATATAAGCAATAAATTGATTCATTCCCGCCAGGGCCTGGGTTCGCTCCCCAAGACGGAAGTTCAAATCAATCAACTTATTGCAGGCTCTAATATCATCAGGCTGTAACGTACAAATTTTCTCATAGATGATCAGGGCTTGCCGCCAATTCAGGCTTTGCACATCGATATCGGCAATACGGTGCAACACCCGCACTCTCCATGTATGAGAGGCCCCAGATTGTTGAGCATATCGCAGAGCACGGGTATAGGTCTTGCGAGCCTCCAACAACTCGGCCATACTATAGTGAACCTCTGCTAATTGGATATATTCGTCGATGGCATTTTCTGATTCCCCGCGGGCGATCAATTGGTCAATCAAGCAGCCTCGAGCATTTATATCCATAGGCGCCATCGCAACCACGCGGCGCAGCATATCGGTTGCCCGTCCGGTCTCGCCACGGACACTATAGGAACGCGACACTACCCTAAATTTTTCGATCGCCCCTTGTACTTGGCCTTCCGAAAAAAGCAGTTCGCCAATGGCAACATGGAGAGGCAGATATGTCGGCGCATGCTGCAAAGCGTAAAAAGCATCTTCCATAGCAGTCTGCGGGTGTCCTTCGCGGGCCAACTGACGAACAGTGCTCATGGCGATAACGACCTGACTATTGCTGGCCTCTGTCAAAACCTCGACCAGCGGCGTGGGAGGCCCATCGCCCTCTTGCGGGATTAACTGCTGGCGCACACTCTTGAGATATTGCTGCCAGCGCGGCCTCACTAACAAATCAGTGATGCTCTCGCAGAGTTGAGCGCATTGCTTTTCCTCAGCGCCCTGCGCATGGGCTTCAATCGAAGGCTCATAGAGCTGACGTAACCCATCCGCATGTTCGGGACCGACAACCTGGGCATCTGCCAGCCTAAGTGCTTCAAGGTACTCAATCGACGCTTCGTGCAACTGTCCCTTCTTTTGCAGAACTTCGCCCATCAACAAACGCGCTCCTAAAGCAAAATCCGGGTGACTGATGGCGCGTTGTAAATAGCGAATCGCACTCTCAAGGCGATCACCCTTTGTCCACAGCAGCCCCAGACTATAGTAAGCTGCAGGGTGATGTAAACCAATATCGACCACACGCTTTAATTCTTCAGCAGCTCTAGCAGTATCCTCACTCGTCAGGAATTCCACAGCCTGGCCTAAATGCAGCATCAGTTTGGTCTTGTCTACGTTCTTGGCAAATAGATAACCGGTGCCAGCCACAATAGCGCTCAAATCACGGCGAGAAGCCTGTGCATCATCATTTTCGCTCGTTTGCTCGAAGAACAAAGTAGCCAATACCGCAAGTGCTCTATGTTGAGCTTCTTCGATAGGGTTCAATTCACTCTCAGTTTGCTTTTTTGGCGGCGCCAACTGAAGGGTTTGGGTTTTTTGAAAGGGAGCCGTACCCCCTTGAGGACGCTCCGGTTTAGGGAGCCTAATTCCATCTCTCAGCATAGCCAGGGATTGAAGGGCTTTTTCGCTGTTCGGAGATACTCCCAATGCCCGGTTTATAACTTGGGCAGCTTTCCCTTTTTCCCCGGCATGCTGCATTAAACTGGCAATATGAAGATACTCCTGAACAGCTTTCGGTTTACGTCCCAAACGTTCGTAGACAATAGCCAACCGCGAATGCGCGATTAAATGTTCAGGATTCATCCCCACTGCCCGCGACCAATTCTCGATGGCCTTTTCCACGTCCTTGCTCTTCAGATATAATTCTGCTGCATGCACAGCCATTTCAGCAGCCACGCCCGGTTTTTGCAAAATATCATATAGCGTAGCGGCTTTTTCTAAAGGAACCGGATCATCAGGCGTTACCTCAGCTGCGCGCAGGTAGTACCTCAGAGACTCATCATGCTCTTGCAGTTCGAATAGAGCCAATGCCAAACTGGTAAGCGCCTTAGGATCATCTGGCATCTCATCCAAAGCCTGACGATAAAACGTCGCGGCGCGATCCCATTCCTGATCCCAGGCAGCTGAGTGCCCGTGGCTCAAAGCCTGTTGGTAACGTTTTTCGCGTTCACTCATAATGATTCTCGTTTAATATTCATAGAGCGGCATCATACCGCACACTACAATATAGAAAGGATACGTTTCACCTTTGGACGTAATCGTTCATCACCCTCGTGCCAATGCTCTGCGTTGGCACGAGGGGGGTGAACGCTCTGCGTCAAAGCGGAGCGTTGGGGGAGGCGTTCCCACGCCGGAGCGTGGGAACGAGAAGATGAGACTGAATAATAACCCTTTGGACAATATACATCATAGCTCAACGCGTGTCAGGCAACAAAGGTTCCAGGTCTCCCCAATTAGTACCGCTGCGAGCATCAGCCCGCAAAGGAACATCTAAACGGTAAGCGCCTTCCATCACTTTCTGCACCACAGCAGCCGTCCTGACAAGTTCATCTGTGGGACATTCCAACACTAATTCGTCATGCACCTGAAGCAATATCTGCGCCGAAAGTCCGGCTTTTATCAGGGCGTCCGGCACACGCAGCATGGCGAGTTTCATGATATCCGCAGCCGTTCCCTGGATGGGAGCATTGATGGCTTCGCGCTCCTCCCGCTGGCGAACTTGCTGATTGGTGGGATTCTGCAACCCCGGAAAATACCGCCGCCGCCCCAGAAGGGTTTCCACATACCCCTGTTCGGCAGCCAGCTTGCGGATACCGTCCAAATAGCGCTTCACTCCGGGAAATTGCCGGAAATAAGCTTCCACAAAATCTTCAGCCTCGGCAAACGTCAGGCCTGTGGAGCCTGTTAATCCAAATGCACTCATGCCGTATATCAAACCGAAGTTGACGGCTTTGGCATGACGACGCTGCTCTTTTGTAACCGCATCCAATTCCACACCGTAAATTGCCGCCGCAGTTGTCGCATGGATATCCTGCCCGGAGCGGAATGCAGCCAACATAGCCTCATCCCTGGCCATGTGCGCAACGAGGCGCAACTCCACCTGCGAGTAGTCCACTGCCAGCAATTGATTACCCGGTGCGGCCACAAAAGCATGACGCACCTTGCGCCCCAGTTCTGTCCGAATGGGGATATTCTGCAAATTCGGGTTAGAGGAGGCAATTCTCCCAGTCCTAGACCCGGCCTGATTGTACGAAGTATGCACCCGCCCGGTCTGAGGGTTGACCTGTTGGGGCAAAGCGTCCACATAGGTAGACTTCAACTTCGCAAGCTCGCGGTATTCCAACACCCAATCGACAACCGGGTGCTCGCCCCGCATGGCTTCCAATACCCCAGCCGCGGTGGAATAATATCCGCTGGCCGTGCGCCGGGTGCGGTCGGGGGTTGTGAGTGCTAATGTCTCGAACAAGGCCTTGGAAAGCTGTTGGGTGGAGTTCAGGTTGAAAGGTTCTCCCACCGCGGCGTGAACTTGTTTCTCGATCTCGTCTAGCCGGGTGCCCAATTCCTCTGACATGCGGCCCAAGAAATCCGTATCCAGGCTGATGCCGTTCATCTCCATATCGGCCAGAATTTCTACCAGGGGCATCTCGATATCGGTAAACAGGGGCACCACTTTGGCAGCTTCCATCTCAGCCTGCAAGACCGGCATCAACCGCAGCACGACCGCGGCATCGTCCGCCGCGTAAGCAGCCGCATCCGCGATACTCACCTCGGCCATACTGCGCTGTTTTTTACCTTTGCCGATCAATTCTTCGATCTCCGTCATTTGGTGGTCGAGACGTACCCAGGCGAGCTTCTTAAGCCCCAAATTGCGGGAGTCAGGATTGATCAACCATTCCGCGATCATGGTGTCGAAGGAAAGAGGCGCGGTGCGCAGCCCGTATCGAGCCAGCAGCACAAAATCGTATTTCAGGTTGTGCCCGGCTTTGGGGATTTCGGGATTGGTGAGTGTGGCGTGCAGGGCCTCCAGCACCGCGTCCAGTGGAAGCTGCTGCCCCTCCCGGTGGCCCACGGGGATATAATAGCCGCAATCCCCCTCAACGGCTAGTGAAATGCCCACCAGTTCAGCCTGCATCTGGTCGGTGGAGGTTGTCTCGGTATCGAAGGCGATCACTTCTGCATTTTGCAGGCGGGATACCAGCGACTGCAAATCTGCGAGATTGTCGATAATTTTGACTTTAATGCCGTTTCCTGCGGCGGATTCAGCGGCTTGCCTGACGGGGGCTGCGGGCTGGTTGCCAAATAGTGACAGCTGCTGCCCCGCCCGCGGCGACGCTTTGCCGTAGCGTTGTTCCAGCCCGGTCAGACGTTGGACCAGCGAACGAAATTCCAGCTCGCGGAACAATGCCTGGATAACTTTGGGGTCGTAATGATCGGGGCGGGCCGAGTCCAAATCCAGCGGGACTTGCAAGTCGGTGACAATGGTGGCCAGTTTTTGGCTCAAATAGGCATTATCCCGCCCGGCTGCCAGACGCTTCTGCACCCCGGGTTTCAGATCTTCCAAATGAGCGTATACCCCATCCAGTGTGTCGTAAGCGTTCAACAATGTGACCGCTGTCTTTTTGCCAACTCCTGCCACGCCAGGAATATTGTCGGAGGCATCCCCCACCAGGGCCTTGTAATCTACAATTTGATCGGGGCGCACCCCAAAATAATCTTGCACATCCGGCGGGAGGTAGTCCTTAGCATCGGCCAGCGACCGCCCCGGCAGATTGACGATCACGCGTTCTGCCACCAATTGAAGCAGGTCGCGATCGCCGGTAAATATCTTCACACCAAGTCCATCGGCCACGGCCTGCCGCGCCACGCTGCCCAGCACGTCGTCGGCCTCGTAACCCTCCACTTCTAAACGTGGAATACCAAAGGCGTCTACCAATTGCCGAATACGCTCGATCTGCGGGCGCAGGTCTGCGGGCATCTTGGCGCGCGTTCCTTTGTACTCCGCGAACATCTCATGGCGAAATGTCTTCCCCGTATCGAAGGCCACGGCCAGATAGTCGGGGTCTTCCTGCTCCAGAATGCGCATCAACACGCTGGCAAAGCCATACACGCCCGCAGTCGGCTCTCCAGAACGGGTTGTCCAGCGCTCAGTCGAAGTGCCTCGGGTGAGCGCGAAATACATTCTATAGGCTAAAGCATGACCATCAATTAAGTGTAGAATGGGAGGCATAAAGCATATCCAGTGGCAAGCAAGCTTTTTTTTATGTCATTGCGAACCGACGCTTTTCGGTGAAGCAATCTCCTTCTCGCCAAGGATGAGATTGCTTCCCTTCGACACACTCAGGGCAGGCAGCGGTAAAGCTGCTTCGCGATGACATAAATAAGTTTCTTTTTGATTGAGCAGCGCCTATCGCGCTGTGGGTTCACTCGCAGTGACAGTTTATGGGTTTTCTGTATCCTCTTCAAAAAATTGGGTCTGTAGCCGAGATTTCCATATCTCGCCCGCGCGGGGTATGGAAACCCCACCTACAATGGTGTTTACCCTGCAATATGGAGAGGATACGGTTTCCCCTATTTTTTGGAGAGGATACTCAAGTTGATTGGTAGTGATGCACGCGAAGGGCATTATATCCGCGACCGCGATTTCTGTACGCCCTGGGAGGCGCGAGTCTTTCCGATAAATTCTTGCACTACTTGCTGAGGTAAGGAATCCTGGCCATTTACAATCAAATACCCTGGCGCCCAAAAGTCACCAGACGGGTTCTCAAGCTCCAAACGCGAAAATTCGGCGAAAATTTGTTGAGAAGTGTATTGCCGCAAATTGCGCACCATGTAGCCTGGCGAGGTGGCCGGCGGGATGAAAGCCACCCAATGCAGGTAATTAGGACGGATCGACAAGTGTTCCAATCGCCAGCCAAAAATCAGACTGACTTGATTGACCCACTGATTCAACTGGATCGCCAGATCGCTAACCAGGTGGTGCTGCGGCAGACGCGGTACCAACACACAGGCATACGTTAGATTGTGCAGAGTTGGTGTCTCTGGTTCTAATTCAATTTCTCTTAGTCTGGAGGGCTGGGCATTGAGATCGTGTTTTCGTACCGGAGTGGGGAGAGTTTCTGCAAGATGATCAGGCAATGACTCATCAACCTGGGTTGCGGGGAGCGCTGCCTCGATTTGTATTTCGGGGAGCAGCTCATCGACATAAGTATCGGGGAGTATCTCTTCGCCCTGTGTTGCGGGGAGTGATTCCTCGATTTGTATTTCAGGGAGCAACTCATCGAAATAAGTATCGGGGAGTGTCTCATCGACCTGGGTTTCGGGAAATGCTGCCTCGATTTGTATTTCGGGGAGTAACTCATCGACCTGGGTTTTAGGGAGTATTGCATCAAACCGGATATCGGGAGACGCATATCTGGATTTCTGGGGGGGCATATATCCCAAAATCTCTGCCTCGGAATTTTCACTACTCGGCATATCTTCGGCTACAGCAACCTCTACCCGGTCGAAATCCAAAGAAGTCTCCGGCGTGCTAAGCCCACCGGGGTCGGGAACTTCTATAGCCGAGAGCAGTTCTTCTAAGAAGGCTTGCCGGCCCTCGGCAACGACTTCCTGGTCGGGCCGCCAATCGGAGGGAATAAGAGGCGGCTCATCTTCGGGTATTGTATTGTCGATGAACTGGGGTGCGGGAGGTGTTTCAGGCTGCGCCTCCGCCTTGGGAGCAGATTCAACCACGTGGGAGTCCGGGATTTCCTGCGGGGGTAAGGCCAGCCTGCGGGCCAAGTCACCCGCCCGGGAACGGATCTCGCTGAAGGGTATTTCGGTCTCATAGGCTAAGGCTAAAACGAATTCTCCCCCCAGGCCGATGGCGTAAATCATGTATTCGCCGGCAGTGGCATCCAGCCGGACGAAGCGTGCCATATCGCTGCCGCCATCTCTACCCCAATAATGTCCAACAGAACGGGCCAGTTCCTCGGCAGCAGGTTGGGGCAGTTGTCCGGCGTAGGCCCAGAGCTGCTCGCCGCGAGTGATAAGAGCTGCCTGGGCGGTGGATTCGAGGGAGAGCCTGGTAAGGTGTTGGGCCGCCCGGGTGACATCTTGCAGCCAGGGGGGGGCTTCATGCGAGGAGACGGCGGTTTTTTTGTGAGCCACGCTCGATGGAAAGGGAGTTTGCTCAGACCCGGCTGTCGCGCTGGGTGATGATTTAAGAGTACCGGTCACATCGTCCAGTGCATCGAATAAATCTGGCAAGTAGAAGGGGTCGCCTAAACAAACATCCAGGGACAGTTCGTCTGCTTCTGGGCCGGCGGTATCGGCGTCAAATCCGATCGCCACGATACGAAGTTCTGGAATCGCAGAACGCAAGGCGGTGACCAATTCGGGTGGATTGGGATGCAAATCAAAATCCAGAACGGCTACGGGGAATTTCTCCGCGTTAACACGTTTCACCGCCTGCTCATCACTGTTGACTAAAACGACGCTATAAAGTCCGGTTTCTTGCAAAGCCTGCTGGATCAGTTGTCCAAGACTCCGGACGGAAATCATAACCAGGACAGAGATAGCCATGTTGAGAGTGTATCATGGGCAATAAATAGAAGCAAGATGAGCGGATGTGAATCCGCCAATCCTGCATATCGGCATTATTCACATGGTTAATAAGCGATTATTACGATATAATCTGTACATTACAAGAGGCAAGAGGCAAGAGGCAAGAAATTTTATCATGCAAGCATCAAAGCGAGTGTATTTTGAAATCTCGGCGATTATTCACCCTCATCTTGGTCTTCATCCCCCTGCTATTTGCTACCGGCTGGGTGACGTTGAATGTTATTACCGAACGCCCCCACCGGCAAACCGAGATTGTTGTGTCCTACACCGAGTATGAGTGGTGGCTAATTCGCTGGTCGAACAATGACGCTGAGTGCCGAATACTTGTCGACCATGAGGGATTGCCGTATGGCGATGATGTTTATGTGTATTGTGGGGACAGTTTATTTCAAGAATGGCTGGATACTGAGGCCTGTCCGGCTGCTGCTGAGGGAGAAGACATATCAGGCTGTTCGGGGTTATACCTCCACGAGATTGCGTCAGAACCACTCGAGAAAATCATTCTCGTTGATCTGCCCCTTCCTGAGGCGTGGATATCCTTCAGCGGATGCACACCCCTCCCCCCGGAAAATCGTTGCGAAGAACTGCCTAACCTGTTGATCACGGCTGAAGAACCTCTCCCCAACGAGCATATCACCCAAATCCAGGGGACATATAACGGGATTCCCTTTATGTGCGAAGGAGGTACCTGCGAGGTGCCGCTCCGCCCGACTCCCGAGGAGGGTGTGGAGGTAGTATTCTGGGCCGATTCTAGTTTTGGGGATGCCAGCGAACATTACACAGCCCTGATACGCGTCATCGATGGCGGTGTGTCCACGGCCCCCGATAGCGGCGGCTGGTTCATAGATATAATGAGCACTCGCTGGCATGGAGAGCAAACCAACGGCTGTGCATCAATTTGGGGGGCTTTTCCCCCAGTTGAGGGCCTGCCAGCCTGGCTTGCTTCCCCCGAGTGGCCCGAGCTTCTGGCTTCCGATGATCCGTACACCTACCTGGCTGGCAGATTGATTGCCCAGGGGATTGTGGACGCCAGCGAGTGTCCCGGAGGCGGGTTAGAAGAAAACGGATACGCCAACACCTGCGGGCTGGAAACCGCCCGGCCTGAGGTAGATGAGTGGCAAAACAGGTTTGACGCTCAAATTGTAGAAGCAGCCCAATCTACCGGCATCCCGGCCCAATTGATGAAGAATCTCTTCGCCCAAGAGAGTCAATTCTGGCCAGGGGCGTTCAACGACGCCGAGGAATACGGTCTCGGTCAACTGACAGAAATGGGCGCCGATACGGTTCTCTTGTGGAATACAGCTTTCTACAATCAATTTTGCCCCCTGGTGCTGGATATCAATATATGTCAGGCGGGTTATGCGCAACTTGAGGAAGAGAATCAGGCGATTCTGCGCGGGGCATTGGCTATCGAAGTTAGCGCCGACTGCCCCGATTGCCCAGCGGGAATCGATCTTAATCACGCCGGTTTCAGTGTGGGGTTGTTTGCCCAAACCCTGAAAGCAAACTGCCAACAAGCCGGGCAGATTATTACCAACGCTAGTGGGAAAACTCCCGGCGCAGTCAGCAGCTATGAAGACCTATGGCGCTTCACCCTGGTCAATTACCATGCCGGCCCAGGATGCTTATCTAATGCGATCAATGAGGTCTCCAGCCAGACGCCTACCTGGGAAGATGTATCCGCGGAGTTAGCCACTGAGTGTCCGGGGGTAGAAGAGTACGTAGAAAAAATTAGTAAGTAGAGGGAGCAAGAAGCAAGAGGCAGGAGGCAAGAGGCAGGGGAGAGCATCCCGCTCCGCCGCGCTTCGGGGACTGTGTCACTCCGCATCACGCATCACGGGGCGAATTTATCTTCCCACTCACACTAACGCACGCGCCAATTTCAAGAACTCCTGCCACTCCTCTTCGAAGAAGTGCATGGTTACATTGTTGAGTTCCAGATGGTAAGTTGTTTCGCCATCGGGTTCTTCGGCGCGCCAGGCAATGTAATTTTCTGTTTCGCAAATGGTACTTGTTTCAGGTGTAGGAATTTCTTTCGTCATGGTTTCTCTCTTTCGTATCATATCAAGATTTGGTAGTGGTAAAAAAGTAAGTGACGGGCTATTTCAAAGATGCTCCCAGCGGCGTCCTCGCCGCCATCCCACAGGGATGCTTCGCGAAGGACGGCGGCTAGAGCATTTCGTGAGAGCATTTTGTGATGCGTCATCACTTACCATCTAACCACCACCCAAGATTTTAGGGAAAAGGCACTTTCTCTCTTTACGGAGCAGGAAGCACATACCAGGGGTTGACGAAACCTCCCTGGTAGCGAATCTCGAAATGTAAGTGCGGCCCGGTGGAATTGCCGGTGCTGCCGCCAAAGCCGATCAACTGTCCTTGACTCACACTGCGTCCGCAGCTAACGTTGACGCTGCTGAGGTGAGCATACAAAGTTTGATAGCCGTTGCCGTGGTCGATGGCGACCATATAACCATAACCGCCCGTTGCCCAGCCTGCGAAAACGACAACTCCGCTATCGGCAGCCACAACCGGTTCACCCAGAGCTGAACCTATGTCAATCGCCAGGTGTCCCGACCAATAATCGTTGCCCGAAATACTGTGATTGAGCGTAGGCCAGATGAACGCCCCGCTGCCGTACAATCCCTCGTATCCGCCGGGGCAAGCTCCACCTCCGTAAAGCCCCGAAGACACCCCCGCAGCCCCTCGGGGCATAACAGGGATGATCCATTGCTGGAATTCCCGCTGGCCCCCGGGAATCATCACCCAGGTATCGGGCTGAATCTGGGGATTGGTCAAATCTATATGGTTGCCTGGCCAGTAGAGAACATCATCCACTTTCGCTTCATATTCGGCTGCCACGGACTCCAGCGTATCGCTCTCTTTCCACTGATAGTACACACCATCAGTTGGAGGTATCTTCAACAACATGCCAGCCGATAACGCGTGGGGGTTATCTTTCAGCACACTGTAATTAGACCAGAGAACAGTCTCCGGCTTGAGGCCGTATTTCTGAGCAATACCGAACACCGAATCCCCCAGGCTGACAGTGTATGCCACCACCTCACTGCGAGGGCGCGACGGAATGATAGTATGCAATGCCGCATACCGGGGCATAGCCTGTACAGAAATGAAATGTCGAAAAGCAGGGAGTTCTGCCGATACGCCATTGGATACGCTGACCGACGTGATAGTAAGGCGAGCCGCCATCTCGGTTGGCACCGGCACAGGTGTAAGGCCCGCATGCCCCCATATGCTCCAGCCCAGCAAAAAAGCAAACGCTGTCAAGCCAAAGGCACAAAACCAGGCTGCCCCAGAAATCCAGCAGCTGATTGTGGATATCGCCGGGGCCATCTCTGTTGATGAATTCCCGTTCAATATAAATCTCTATTAATCGTTCAGTCTCATCAGGAATTCTTGGTTGTCTTTTGTTTGCTTGAAGCGGCTCAAAATCGCCTCTGTAGCCACCCCCTGATCCATGCCAGCGCCGTGAGGAGGCGCGGTAATCATTTGATCGTACATGCGCCGCATAAGCCAAACCCGCGGAGTGATGTCTGGCCCCAGGAGCAATTCTTCCCGGCGGGTAGATGAACGGGCAATATCAATGGCCGGGAAGATGCGGCGCTCCTGCAATTGGCGGGAGAGATGCAGTTCCATATTGCCCGTGCCCTTGAATTCCTCATAAACAACATCATCCATGCGGGAGCCGGTATCTACCAGGCAGGTAGCGATGATAGTTAGCGAGCCGCCTTCTTCGATATTACGGGCTGCGCCAAAGAACTTCTTGGGCGGATACAAGGCGGAGGGGTCGATACCACCTGACAATGTCCGGCCTGAGGGGGCTACCACCAGGTTGTACGCCCGGGCAAGACGGGTGACCGAGTCCATGGTAATGACCACGTCACGGCCCATTTCGACCAAACGCTTGGCCCTGGCAATCACCATTTCGGCAACCCGGACGTGCGAAGAGACCGGCTCATCGAAAGTGGACGAGATCACCTCTGCATCCACCGTGCGGTCCATGTCGGTAACTTCTTCGGGGCGCTCGCCAATCAGGGCCACTATCAAATGAATTTCCGGATTCTTGGTAGAGATGGCATTAGTAATTTGCTTCAAAATGGTGGTTTTGCCAGCCTTGGGCGGTGACACGATCAAACCGCGCTGGCCGCGGCCAATAGGAGTGACCAAATTGATCAAACGGGTAGACAAAATACGAGGATCTGTCTCCAGATCAAAACGATGTTCTGGGAAAATCGGTGTCAAGGTCTCGAAACGGGGACGCAACCTGGCTCGATCTGGGTCCATCCCATTCACACTTTCCACCTTAAGCAAGCCATAATGCCGCTCTGTTTCGCGCGGCGGACGCACGTGACCGATAATCATATCGCCATTTCGCAAATCGTAACGGCGAATCTGCGATTGCGAGACGTAAACATCATCATCGCTAGGCTGGTAGTTCTGCAAACGCAGAAAACCAATGCCCTCACTCATGATTTCGAGGATGCCGCCGCGCACTTCAAGCCCTTCACGCTGCGCTTCGGCCTGACGGATGCTCATAACGAGCTGCTCCCTCTTGAGACGCGCAGCCCGGGGAACATCAAGCTGTGTTCCCATCTGACGCAAAACAATCAGGGGTTGTTTTTCTAGTTCATTGATATCCATGGTTTTTAACTCAGGGGAATACACTAATTTGGCTGCGTCATTGACTGCTACCACCCATCGTCAAGCACACGCGGACATAAGCCGAAAAGATAACGCAACCGATAATATTTGAAAATCCAATCAGGGGGGGGAATCCAGAGTAAAGCTAAAGGATTATAGCATGCAAAAGTGTAGTCTGCAAGGCAGATTCGAACAGGCAAGATTCGAAAGGACTGCCAGTCCCAAACAACTTTCCCCTAAATTTTTTAGCTGTTTCGACATTGCCGGCTAGTATTTCATCCAATAAGCTTTGATGGGTACGTAGTCGAGATTTCTATATCTCGCACGGTTCAACGGGGTATGGAAACCCCGACTAAGAAACGAGAATTAAATAACATGCGCGTTTGTATCCTAACGCGAGCGCCGGTTGAGTAGCGCAGGCACACGTTTTTCGTGCAGGTGCGTATACCTATCCCAAAGGGACAAGTGTGCAGGTACTGCGCACCTGCACTTGCGTTACGGTGCAAGTGTCGAAACCTAGCGGATTATGGCAAATTAGCTCATTTTCACACCCCGCTTGGTTTCGACACCGTACCTGCGTTCGGTGCAGGTGGGCAGTGCCTGCATAGGTATACGGCTCTCCGTCCCTCCGAGCCTACTCAACCGGCGCTACACTCAAATTTGGAAATGGGTAAGTTATTTATTCACTGTTCCTAAACAGCTTGCTCGGCTAATCTCGGCGGATATGGAACACTATCACCCTCAGGGGAAACAAAACCAGAGGCAGCAAACCACCCAGGCATGATAAACCACCCGATTCTCCCGGTGCCGGGGTGGCGGCTGGTTCCCGGGACGTGGATTCCGGCCCCAAGCCTGTTTCCGTTGTCGCCGGCTCTGTGGCGGGATTCGCAGGGGCATCCGCTTCCGGGATATCCACCGGGGCCACGGAAGAATCAGCATCCACCACCTGATATGCAACCCCGTCCGAGATGGCAATCACCCTCCAACCTAGGGCGAAGGCTGCTCCCAATTCAGGGCGCGATTCCGCCAGGGCAAAGTAATCATCCGAGAGAAAGGCTACTTCCACCGTCTGCATAAGATCGGGGTCAAAAGCAGTATCCACCCAAATATCATCGGCAAGCACAAAACCACGCGCCCCGACGATGCGCACCATATTGGCGGCTTCGGCAGGCGGCGCGGCCACGGATTCGGCTGCCTCCATCGCTCCCTGTTCGGCGGCCTTTTCGACAGCCTCCTGCCCGTAGGTTGGGGCCGCGGGGGCAGCTTGCATATCGGAGTAGGCGTCATTGGCAATGCGTTCCTGCTCGGCGGCGCCCAGCGGCATGGCCTCGGTGACAAGATACGAGGTGTAGGGCGTGACGATGCCGTAGCGGATGCTCAGGCGCACAATCTGGTTGATGAGTTCCTGCTCCGGGCCGTGCAGGCGGATTTGGTTGAGCAGGTAGCCGATTTTGCGGGTGGCCCATAGGCGGGGAATACATTGGAGATTGGAGATTGGAGATTGAAGATTGGTACTATCAGCGGTGAAAACCTGGTCGGGGAAGTGGAAGGTTTGGGTTTCGCCGTTGACCAGGCCGGTGAGGGTCACGTCGGTGAGGCCGCCGGCGCGGTAGCGGCCGGTGACCACGATCTGCGAGCCGAGAAACAGGTCGGGCAGAGGGGAGGGATAGATATCGTAGGCGGTTAGTTGGCCGAAATCCAGTTGCAGGTTGGTGAGCACGGGGGTGCTGACTTTGGCGTAAAAGGCCGAGAGAATTTCATCCAGCGGCTCGCCGGGTAAGACGTAGGTGCTGGTTCCGTGGTGTACCTGAGCCAGCGAATCCAGCAGGAAGGTGTCCACATCGTAGCCCACGCCAAAGGCGAACAGTCGCAGATTAGAGGAAGCATTGGCGGCGAAATTGCTCAGAATCTGGTCGCTTTCTACCACGCCTTCCGTGGGCAGGCCATCGGTGAGGAAAATGATGTACGTGGGACGCTCGCCGTCGGCGATGGCATCGGCTTCTAGCAGGGCGCGGTTGATGTCGGTGCTGCCGGCCGCGCTCAGGCGATCCACCCATCCCAGGGCCTCGTTGACCTCGGAGGTCGGGCGCAGGCCGCTGGCGTAGCTATCGAAGCCGGTACTGAAGGCGATCACACTGAAGCGGTCTTCCGAATTGAGGTGCCGCAAGACGTAACGCAAAGCTTCCTGAGCCTGGATGAATTTCTCGCCCTCCATGCTGCCGGAGCGGTCGAGCACCAAAATCACATCTTTGGGGATGGCCTGCGTATCCGCGTTGGGGCTGGGGGCCAGCAGCAGCAGAAAGAAGCCGTCGGGGTCGGTTGCGTCTCCGGGGTCGCGGTAGCTGAGCAGGTGGAAGGCCTCGGTCTCGCCCAAAGAGTAGTAGAGGGCGAAATCGGTATCGGGGAGCACGTTATAATCCTCGTACCCGGCGATGGCGTGATAGTCCCCGTCCCGGCTGATGGCGACGGGATGCGAGGGTGAGTACACCGCGCGGATTGGCAAGCTGGCGCGCACATCCACGCTGACGCGCACTTCTTCCAGCGGCTGGGTGGAGAATTTCTCGGTGTTGAGGGGGTAGATATAGCGTACCAGCCCGTTCTCGGCCTGCAAGACTTCGCTGTACTCCAATTCGATGCGGCGTTCACCGCTAGGGGGGATGGGGAAGATGCGGGCGCGCATGGCGCCCCGGTCGGCGTATTCCAGCAAGGCCGGGTCTTGCATCTCGCGCACGATTTGCTCGTAAGTTCGGCGGGCTTCTTCGGCGTCGAGTATCTCCCCTTCGACAGGCTGACCGTCGATCCATAGGGTGAAATTGGAAACCGTAGCTCCATAAGGAATCGGGAAGACGTAGGTTCCTTCCACCGTCCAATCGTTGGGATTGTAGAAAACCTGATCGACGTGCGTTACGGCGACTTGATCCTCGATGGTGACGGTGACGTGATGGTAGCGAATCTCCAACTGCGCGATGGGCATTGGCCCCGGCCAGGGCGGCGGGTCGGGGATGATGATGCCGTCGGCTTTGGCGGAACCAGGAATCAGGAAACAGGAAATCAGGACAATCAGGGCGAGGGTAAGTTTGGTTTTCATGGGAATCTCCGGGGGGGCGGGTTAGGAGTTAGGGGGTTAGGAGTTAGGGGGTTAGGAAGTTAGGAGTTAGGAGTTAGGAGTTAGGAGTTAGGAGTTAGACGATGGGAGGGAGGAAAAGGTTCCGGGTGGTATAATCGGGGGAGTGAGAAAGGAGAAACGAATATGCACAAGAAAATCTACGAATTCTCTTTTGAAATCCATTGTGGTGATTATGAATTCCACCATCGCGAATGGAAAATTATTGATTCATTCGAGAAAGCAAATGATCATGGCATCGAACTGCAAAACGAGTTTAATGCAGGAATGTCCCCATACAAAGTTGCAAACAAATGCGGATATTCCTACGAACTTGAAGATGTACGGGAAGTAACGTATCTTGATGGTCACAGAATCACTGTCCACGAGGCCAAAAACGCTTAAGCGAAGCGAGAGACACGCTATTTATACTGAGACTATTGAATGGAATACGCGAACCAAATTCTGCACGGCGATTGCGAGGATATTCTCAAAGAGTTCCCTGATAATTCGGTCGATCTCATTTTTACTTCCCCGCCTTACGCAGATCAAAGAAACAAGACTTATGGCGGCATAAAACCAAATGATTATGTGGATTGGTTTTTGCCAAAAACTGAACATTTTTTGCGCGTACTAAAACCAACGGGCACTTTCATCTTGAATATCAAAGAGCGCGCTGTAAATGGAGAGAGGCACACTTACGTAATTGAACTCATCTTAGAAATGCGGCAACAAGGATGGCTTTGGACCGAAGAATTTGTCTGGCATAAAAAAAATTCCTATCCCGGTAAATGGCCTAATCGCTTTCGCGACTCTTGGGAGCGATTGCTTCAATTCAACAAACATCGCAAGTTCAATATGTACCAAGAAGCCGTTATGGTTCCCGTTGGTGATTGGGCCAAAACCCGGCTAGCGAAACTCAGTGAGACCGATAAAACACGAGACGTGTCAAAAGTCGGTAGTGGATTTGGTAAGAACATTTCAAACTGGGTAGGACGTGACAAAGTTTATCCTACTAACGTCATACACATGGCTACGGAGTGCTACAATCGTAATCACAGTGCTGCATTTCCTCTTGACTTGCCAACTTGGTTCATTAAACTGTTCACTCAAGAGGGGGATGTGGTTTTAGACCCCTTCATCGGTTCTGGCACCACTGCGGCCGCGGCAATCGAACTCGGCCGAAAATTTATTGGCATTGATGTTAACGATGAATACTGCAAATTATCTTGGAAAAGAACGTCTGAAATTCAAATTAGACTCCCACAATTCGCCGAGCCACCAGCGACATATATAACGGACTAAGTCATGAATCCACTAAATTTAGATGAGGTAAACGAATTTGTAAACGAGAACATCGTTGATTTCCATCAACAAAGACTAAAATCTCTTGAAACGCTGACGCTGAATAAGCTTTTGAAGAAAAACCCCTACCTACTCAAAGCGAAACACGTCACAACGGCCATTGATTTTGTAGATGGCTTTCTAGATGCATTTTTGTCTTCGTCCGAGGAGAAATTGTTTGGTGATTTCTTAGAAGAACTTGCCCTTTTTGTCGCTGGTAAAACAACGGGCGGACATAAATCAACTGCTCCGGGTGCCGATTTGGAATTTATCAACAGGGAAGTTTACTACATCGTCTCTATAAAATCCGGCCCAAATTGGGGTAACAGCTCTCAACAAAACAAACTACAGGAAGATATGCAAAAAGCAGCCAGAAGAGTCAAACAATCCAGAGCAGGGATTAACGTACAACCAGTCCTGGGCATATGTTATGGGAAAACGCGCACCGACTATCTGCGTGGATACTTGAAAGTTGTGGGACAAAACTTCTGGTATCTGATTAGCGAGAACAAGGAACTGTACACAGACATCATCGAACCCATTGGTTACCGAGCTAAAGAACAGAATGACGCGTTTCTAAGTCAGAAAGGCCGGATAAGAAATCGATTACATAAAGAGTTCATGAATCGTTTCTACGAAGATGACGGCCAAATCGACTGGCCCATCCTCCTCCACCACACCTCCGGCAACTACGACCTCGATAAATTTACGTTATAGCCCGAAACGCAAACTTACAATGAATATAATAACCATACTCACAGAATTCAAAAAAGAGATCGCTAGACTCTATAGCAAGAGATTGAAAGAGATGATACTCTACGGCTCTTGGGCAAGGGGAAACGCCACAGAGGACTCGGATATCGACTTGATGATAGTTCTTGCCGGGGACGTCATTCCTGGGAGAGAGATAGACAGAATGATAGACATCATCACCGAGACCAATCTGCGCCATGACGTGCTGATCTCTGTCTACCCTATATCCGCTAAAAACTACTCAACGGTAAACAGCCCTTTGCTCCTGAATGTGCGCCGAGAAGGAATACCAGCATGAAAGAAATAATATCTCTGATCGAAAGATCAAAGAAATACCTTAACAGCGCCGAAATACTCATCAAAGAACACGATTATGAATCTTCGGTTTCAAGAACGTACTATGCTATGTTTTACGCTGCTCAAGCATTACTGTTGACAAAAAACTTGTCGTTTTCATCCCACAAAGGGGTAATTTCAGGTTTTGGCAAACACTTCGTAAAAACCGGCATTTTTGCAAAAGAGATGGGCAAAGAACTCAACCGAACATTTGGAAAAAGACAACTGGGCGACTACGAATACACATTCACCATATCCAGAGATGAAGCCATCCAAATGCTCGATAGTGGCAAGAAGTTCGTCCAAGAGATAATAAAATACTTGAAACTCTAAAATACTACGAAATCCCCCAATTTACCAATTTACCAATTTACCAACCTACCAACCCCCCACCCCCCACCATGCTAACCAAACTTACCGGAATCGAAGAACGCTACACAGAACTGAATAACCAACTCATGCAAGTCGGCGATGACTACCAGCGGGCTGCTGAACTGGCTAAAGAACGCTCCGACCTGGAACCGCTGATCAACAAGGCCAACGAATACCGCCAGATCCTCGAAAGCCTGGAAGAAGCCAAAGCCTTGCTGGACAGCGGCGACCTCGAAATGGGCGAACTGGCTGAGATGGAAATCGCTGAACTGGAACCCCGCATTCCTCAATTGGAGAGCGAGATCAAAACCTTGCTGCTCCCCAAAGACCCGCGCGACGCGCGCAACGTCATCATGGAGATCAGGGCCGGCGCGGGCGGTGACGAAGCTGGCATCTTCGGAGCCGACCTGTACCGCATGTACAGCCGCTATGCCGAGCGTCAGGGCTGGGAAGTAGAAGTGCTCTCCTCCCACGAAACCGGGGTTGGCGGATTCAAAGAAATCTCTTTCAACATCAAAGGCCGCGGCGCATACTCCCGGCTCAAATTCGAGTCTGGCGTCCACCGCGTGCAGCGCGTCCCCGCGACTGAATCCCAGGGGCGCATCCACACATCCACCGCCACCGTGGTCGTGATGGCCGAAGTAGACGAAGTCGAAATCGACATCCCACCCGGCGATGTCAAAATGGATGTTTACAAATCTGCGGGCGCGGGCGGGCAAAGCGTGCAAAAGAACTCCACCGCCGTGCGGCTCACGCACCTGCCCACCGGAATGGTCGCCCAATGTCAGGACGAGCGCTCCCAATTGCAAAACCGTCTGCGAGCCATGAGCATCCTGCGTGCCCGCCTGTACGAAGCCGAAGAGTCCAAACGCCGCTCCGGAATCGAAGCTGACCGCCGGTCCCAGGTAGGCAGCGGCGACCGCTCCGAAAAGATCCGCACCTACAACTTCCCCCAATCGCGGGTCACCGACCACCGCATCAACCTCTCCTCATACAACCTGCCCAACTTGCTCGACGGTGACATCACCCAATTCATCGACGAACTGGCTACCCGTGATGAGGCTGATCGATTGGCGGCGGCGGGACTTGAGAATTAGAGACTGGAGATTAGAGATTGGAGACCGGAGATTGGGGATTGGAGATTGGAGACCGGAGATTGGAGATTGAAAACGCAAATCTCTAATCTCAAATCTCAAATCTCTAATCTCAGTGCTACCCCATCTCTTGATGCGCAGGTGTTGCTGGCCCACATCACCGGCAAACCCCGCGCCTGGGTGCTGGCTCATCCCGAAGCGGCCCTCGACGCCGGCCAACGACAGGCACTCGCAGCCGCCCTCACCCGCCTCGAATCCGGCGAACCCCTGCCTTATGTGCTCGGCCATTGGGAATTCTACGGCCTGGATTTTAGTATCGACCCAGCGGTACTCATCCCCCGCCCGGAAACCGAAGTACTCGTCGAAACCGCGCTGGAATGGCTGAAAGCGCACCCCCGCAATCGTCACATTGCCGATGTGGGAACCGGCTCTGGCTGCATCGCGGTCACGCTGGCTGTCCACGTTCCCAATCTACACGTCACAGCCACCGACATCTCGCCCGCGGCCCTGCAAATCGCCCGTGCCAACGCCCACAAGCACCACGTCGCCGAGCGCATCGAATTCATCCACGCCGACCTGCTTGACCTCCGCCTTCCGCCTTCAGCCTTCAGCCTTATTGCTGCCAACCTGCCCTACATCCCCACCGAAACCCTGCATGATTTGGAAATATTTGGGAGGGAACCCACCCTGGCGCTGGACGGCGGCCCCGACGGATTGAACCTGATCAGCAGGCTGATGCACTCCGGGCCGCGTTATCTGGACCCCGGGGGATTGCTGCTAGTGGAAATCGAGGCCTCCCAGGGGAGCGCGGCCTTAACCCTGGCCCGAAAAGCCTTCCTCGCAGCCAAAATTTCCCTGCACCCCGACCTGGCCGGGCTTGACCGGTTGATCCGCGTCGAAACACCGACCACCGACCGCCGACCGCCGACTCGCCGACTCGCTGACCCACCGACTCACTGACTCGCCGACCCGCTGACTCGCTGACTCGCCAACTCGCTGACCCGCTGACTCGCTGACTCGCTGATTCGCTGACTCGCCAACTCGCCGACTCGCCGACTCGCCGACCCGCCGACCCGCCAACCCGCCGACCCGCTGACTCGCTGATTCTTATCCCATGCAAACCGAAATCCTCCCCGCAAATCACCCCTCGGCCCTGACCCACGCCCTCGACGTGCTGAACCACGGCGGTCTGGTTGCTTTCCCCACCGACACAGTCTACGGTCTGGCCGCGCCGGTCTTCAACGCAAATAGCATCGAGCGGCTGTACATTGTCAAAGGGCGCAATCATTCCAAAGCCATCGCTGTGCTGTTGAGCGGCGCAGAGCAGCTTGACCAGATCGCAATCAATGTTAGCGAGAACGCACTCCGGCTGGCGCAAAGATTCTGGCCCGGCCCCCTGACCCTGATCGTCCCCCGGCATCCGGCGCTGCCAAAGATACTGGCCCCAGAGTCTACCATCGGGGTGCGCGTCCCCGACCACCCGGTGGCGCTATCCCTGCTAAACCTGACAGGGCCGCTGGCGGTCACATCGGCAAATCAATCTGAGAAGAAAAATGCCCGCACTGCGAGAGAAGTAATGGCGCAACTAAATGGGCGCATTCACCTGATTCTCGATGGCGGTAAAACCCCCGGGGGAGTCCCGTCCACAGTTGTCGATTGCACCACCCTCGAAGTAAAAATCCTGCGTCCTGGCCCCCTAAATTGTAAGACGATTTTCCAAATCGTCCTACCAGCCTACAATTCCGAGAGCGGCCAGGTAGGCATAGCATCCATATCCAACGAGTCACGCTGACCGGCCCGGAAGCGGTAGCAGCCCGCACCCGCGATCATGGCAGCGTTGTCGGTACACAGCGAAATCGGCGGGATATGTACCGGGATGGGGGACTGTTTCACAACAGCCTGTCGCAAGGCCTGATTAGCCGAAACACCCCCAGCGACCAAAATCTCTTTGGCTCCAAATTCTCGAGCCGCTTCGAGCGTCTTGCCCACCAGCACATCCACAACAGAGGCCTGGAAGCTGGCCGCCAAATCGACCACGGGGATATTCTGCCCTTCAGCCTCCAGTTTGCGGACCACCCGCAGCACAGCCGTCTTCAGCCCGCTGAAAGAGAAATTCCAGGTTCCCGGCAGCCAGGCCCGGGGGAACTTCAAATAATTAGGATCACCATCCTGCGCGGCGCGTTGAATAGCCGGCCCGCCGGGATATGACAACTCCAATAGACGCGCCACTTTGTCGAAAGCCTCCCCCGCGGCATCATCCAGCGTGGCGCCCAATTGCTGGTATGTCAGGTGAGCACTCATCAAAATCAATTCGGTGTGCCCGCCAGAGACGATCAACGCCAGCAGAGGAAATTGGGGTTCCGGGAATGTATCACCATTGGCCGGGTGCAGCCAGGCTGAATACAGGTGGCCCTCCAAATGGTTGATTCCCACGAGTGGCAGCCCGCTTCCAATAGCAAGTCCCTTAGCAGTGTTGATGCCCACCACCAGCGAGCCAGGCAGCCCCGGCCCGCGGGTGACCGCGATAGCATCCACTTCACCTAAATCCAGATGGGCATCCCGCAAGGCCTGCTCTACAATTGGATAAATACTCAGGATATGCTGGCGGGAGGCGACTTCGGGGAAAATGCCGCCAAATTGAGCGTGCAAATCCACCTGGGAGGCCACCACGCTGGACAAAATGACGCGCCCATTCTCCACCACCGCGGCCGCGGTCTCGTCACACGAGGTTTCTATGCCGAGGATGCGGCAAGGGGGCGGGGGGG
>JBDRGC010000304.1:0-12246 GCA_043818215.1 Chloroflexota bacterium
GGTTTGCTTAATAATGTCGTAGTGATTGTACATACCTAAACCGCGACAGAAATCCGCATAATTTCTATGCGAAAGGCAAACAGACATGAACAAGAACTCTACGTCAAAAAACTCTATGGATGAATACCCCGAAGTGACACAAGCCGACTTTGATCGGGCTATATTTCGTCAAAGGCTTAAACCAGTGGAAAAAAAACAGCGAATCACCATAATGCTAGATGTTGGCATCATCAGCTATTATAAGGCCAAAGCTGGTCAGCGCGGCTACCAAACCTTGATCAATGACACCCTAAGAAAAGCCATCACATCTGATATTCCCATACAGCCTGGTTTTGAGCAGATGTTGCGAAACATTATTAGAGAAGAACTGCTTGCCACGGAACGTGTCTAATCGTGCAAGTTGATGCACTTTTGCAAAATAAGTCTCCCTGGGTTAGGAGCAGATACTTCATCCAGCCAGTGCGATGGCGCCACCTAAGTTATAGTTTTAGGTAGGCACTTTATGCCGGAATTCATACGGGGTGGAAATCACCCACGCGGGGACTGGGTAACCCAGAACTCATTCCCGTTTGGGCCTGCGTAACGGATTGCACTCCGCAGCGGTACGATCACGCTGCTTTTGCCCAACGCGGTTGGGTTGCTCCCCGTGAATGTGCCATTGGCAGAGTAGTTACGATTGATGTGTATTTTCGAGGTACAATTGTTTGAAATATCCCATCATCAATTGGAGATGGACAAATGCCTGAGTTGACTCTTAGTATTCCCTACGATATGCCACTATTGCTCAAAATGTCTGAGGTCGATTTTGCCAAAGAAGCCCAGGTCTTGCTGGCGGTCAAGTTGTTTGAATTGGGACAATTGACATCGGGCAAAGCGGCTGAACTGGCCGGGGTATCGAGAGTGACCTTTCTATATCTGCTAGATCGCTACAATGTGGCCGCCATCAATTTGCAAGCTGAAGAAGTCGAACGCGAGATCGAGGCTGCCAAAGAGTTAATGCCATGAGCGGATGTATCCGCATTGTCGATACGGTTCCCTTGATTTTCCTGGCTAAACTTGGACAGCTGGAATTACTCCAGGTTACGTTGACTGAAAAACAACCCGAGAAGTTCAATCAAGGGGCTTTGTAATGAACGTCTCTCTCCCTCGTTTTGGCCGGAAGAGATCGCCTGCAACTGGAATTCTCGTTTTTCTTTTCTGGGCGACTATATTCACTCTGGCCTACGCCCAATCCCCACTGTACACATCCAACCAGAATCAGTATTTCCTCCACGGGCTGGCGCGGGCCGGCGTTGGCTATCTGAGCGCAGATTGGCTGGCCAACACCATCGATCCGACGCCCGTCTTCAGCGGACTGGTGTACCTCACATACCGGATTCTACCGTGGCCGCCTATTTTCTATATCTATTTTGGCATATTCGCGGGAATATACTTATTCAGCCTTTTGGGGATCGCCACCGAAATCTTCGGGATTGGCGGGACGCGCGCAAAACGCGGCATGTTTCTCGCGGTTCTCGTTGGATTGCACTCCGCGGTGGCGCGCTACTTGATCGTCCGCGCTTCGGGGGTACACTGGGCTTATCTGCTCGATGGCGGCGTGGCCGGGCAGCGGCTGCTGGGTTCGGTACTGCAACCCAGCACATTCGGCGTGCTGCTGGTGCTGTCGATTTACTTGTTCCTGCGCCGCAAACTTGCCTGGGCAGTAGTGTGTCTTATATTAGCATCAACGGTACACCCTACATATTTGCTAAGTGCCGCGGCGCTGACCGCGGTTTACATGGGAATCACATATTGGGATGAGAAAAACCTGCGGCGACCGCTGACCCTGGGGGCGGGTGCCCTCTTGGGGGTGACTCCCATCCTTGTGCATACCTTTCTCATATTTGGGGGCACCTCCACCCAGGCGACCGCGCGTGCCCGTGATCTGCTGGTACACTTTCGCATCCCACATCACGCCATCCCAGCGGAGTGGTTCGATGCCTCGGTGATCGTCAAGGTTGCGTTCGTGCTGCTGGCGATTTACCTGGTGCGGAAGACACGCTTGTTCCACATTCTGCTCTGGCCTTTTATTCTGGCGATAATATTAACCCTGGCTCAAGTGTTTACAGGCAGCGATATTTTGGCGCTGCTCTTCCCCTGGCGGATATCCACGTTTTTGGTACCGCTCTCGGTGAGTGTGTCTGCTGTCTGGGCGCTGGCGCGTCTGAATGACCGCTTCGGAAAGCCGGCCGTGTCCAGACAACGTGCATTGGTTTCTCTTAGTTTGATTGCCGCACTCGTCCTGGCCGCGGCGGGGATTGCTAAGTTTGTGGTGGAATCACATGAAAAACAGAGCGGCGACGACCGCCCTATGATGGCTTATGTAAAAGCGAGCAAATCACCTGGCGATCTATACCTGATCCCCTTGCACATTCAGGATTTTCGTCTGGTGACGATGGCGCCGGCCTTTGTAGAATTCAAATCCATCCCTTACAAAGATATGGACGTTTTAGAGTGGTATCGCCGTGTGAGCCTAGCAGGGTCATTTTATCAAACGCCATTGAAGCGTTACGGCTGTGCCACGTTAGATGAGATTGCTGCTGAGGGGGTAACGCATGTGGTGATGCCGTATGACCATATTGCCAGCAAATGTTCGAACTTACATTTGCAATATCAGGATATCCATTATGATGTATACGCACTGACGGCAGACTACTGACAGCCGACCAACGACCGCCGACCACCGACTGACATCGAATGAATTCGATGCAGCTATGAGAAACGTGCTAAAGCATGAGCAGGGCGTGTCGAAACATGCTTTAGCATGTTTTCAATACGAGACCCCGAATTCATTCGGGGGGCTGATCTAATCGCCGACTCGCCAACTCGCCGACTCGCCAACTCGCCGACTCGCCAACTCGCCGACTCGCCAACTCGCCGACTCGCCAACTCGCCAACTCGCCGACTCGCCGACTCGCCGACTCGCCGACTCGCCAACTCGCCGACTCGCCAACTCGCCGACTCGCCAACTCGCCGACTCGCCGACTCGCCGACTCGCCGACTCGCCAACTCGCCAACTCGCCGACTCGCCCACTCTGCACAAAGGAGACACTCATGGAACACCCCACAAAACATCAACGCTCTATCTTCGCCCGCATTTTCATCTCCCCCGACGAACCCCGACTGCGCGCCGGTTGGCGGCTGCTGATTCAGACCATTTTAATGGTGGTCATTGCTATGGGGTTTAGCATCCCGCTGCTTCTGCTGTCCGAAGCGTTTCAGTTTGCCATAGATGGACTGATTCTCAATCAAATCATCGAATTGTTCGTCATCACCGTATCGGTCTACCTGGCGCGGCGTTTCCTCGACCGGCGTACCTTCGTCAGCCTGGGCTTGAAACTCGACCGCCGGGCGGCCTTTGACGTGCTAGCAGGGATTGTCATCACCGGGCTGATGATGGGCCTGATCTACATCATCGAATGGGGCGCGGGCTGGCTGTCCTTCGAGAGCTTCGCGTGGCAAGTGCAGCCGGTCGAAAACGTGTTGAGCGGGGTTGTATTGATGCTGGTCATATTCATCTTCGTCGGTTGGAACGAGGAACTACTCAGTCGCGGCTATCATTTGCAAACCCTGACCAGCGGCATAAATCTGACATGGGGCGTCGTCCTTTCATCGGCAGTCTTTGGTGTACTGCACCTGGGAAATCCCAACGCCACCTGGGTCAGCACGGCAGGCATCTTCTTCGCCGGTGTATTTCTGGCCTACGGTTATATCCGCACCCGCCAACTCTGGCTGTCCATCGGCCTGCATATCGGCTGGAATTTCTTCGAGGGCGTGGTCTTCGGCTTCCCGGTCAGCGGGTTAAGCGATATACCGCGGCTGATCCTGCACACTGTGGACGGCCCCGAACTCATCACCGGCGGAGCGTTCGGCCCCGAGGCCGGTCTGGTCATGCTCCCGGCATTGATCGCGGGTGCGCTGGCAATTTGGTGGTATGCGGGTGGGCGACCGGTGGAGCAGGAATCAGTAGATCAGTGAATCAGTAGATCAGTAGATCAGTAAATCAGGGATCAGTAAATCAGGAATCAGTAAATCAGTAAATCAGTAGATCAGTAGGTCAGTAGGTCAGAGTACTGGTAAATTCTAGATAATTGGATGTGATTTTTACTTCTGGGTTATAATAGCAGCCAAGCAAGAAGCCGTTGCCAGTAGGAGTGCAAGACCATGTATGAGACCATTGGCTCGAAATTGCAGTTATCGCCTAAAGAACTAGAACGCGAGAGTCTGAGGTTATTTTTACAAAATCGTTTGTGGTTAGTCGAAACTCAGCTTTTCAGTCTGGAGCAAATCTGGTGTTCGAACAGTCACTGAGTTAGACCGTCGAATTCAGGAGGGGCAAATTCATGAAGCGGAGGCTTTCGAAGATTATTATGAATTCGATCATTTTGAAGCAGAACGAACAAATCTGCTTGATACACTAAGCTCTTTAGTATGAACACTCTGGACTTGCTTGGACGCATTGCTGAAGTCGAATTTGGGGAAATTGTCCGACAAACAAACTTTCTGGGGGCAAAGTTGCGAACTGGTACATTGGTAAATTGGGAACTGGTAAATTGGTAGATTATAAATTGGTAAATTGGGAACTGGTAATTGATTACTAATCCCCAATCCCCAGTCTCAAATCCCTAATCCCCAATTTACCAATCCCTAATCCCCAATTTACCAATCCCCAATCCCTAATCCCCCATCCCCAATCCCCCATTTACCAATTTACCAATTTACCAATCCCCACCCCCCCATGTTCCTCCTCTCCCTCCTCCCCATCGCTATCATTCTCGTGTTGATGCTCGGCTTTCGCTGGGGGGCGTCCCGCGCGGGGCCAGCCGGTTATCTGAGCGCGATGATGCTTGCGATTGCCTTTTTCGGCGCCGGACCTGAACTCCTGGCTTATGCGCATACCAAAGCCTTGCTGCTTTCATTGGATGTGTTGCTGATCATTTGGACGGCTTTTCTGCTCTTTCGTGTTTCCGATGAGGCCGGAGCGATAAGTATCATTGGCCGGGAACTCCCCCGTCTGACAGCCGACCGCGGTATGCAAGCCTTGCTCATTGGCTGGGCGTTTGCATCCTTTTTGCAGGGCGTGGGTGGCTTCGGAGTACCGGTGGCTGTGATTGCCCCCATTATGGTCGGTCTGGGATTCTCGCCCTTGTCGGCGGTGGTGATCCCTTCGCTGGGTCACTCGTGGGCGGTGACGTTTGGCTCGTTGGGATCATCGTTCAATGCCCTGATGGCGGCTTCCGGCCTGGACTGGGATTACCTGGCGGCTCCGGCAGCGATCTTCCTGGGTATTTCTGGGCTGGCAATTGGGTTTATGGTGGCGCACGCCGCGGGGGGCTGGGGGACGATGCGCCGTTTGTTGGCCCCGATCATCATCTTGGGAGCGGTTATGGGCTTGGCCCAATATCTGGCAGCGACTTCCGGCCTATGGAATATTGGCGGATTTTTAGGTAGTCTGGCGGGATTGTTGGTTGGGTTCCCGCTGGCTCGGCGTTACCGGGGTGACCAAAATGGCAACGGTGTACTGGATGCCCGGTCGCTGGCGGTGGCACTCTCCGGGTACGCGGTGTTGGTGGCAATCACGCTGGGGGTACAGTTGGTTCCCGAGGTGAGGAGTACCCTCGGGGGAGTTGTGATCGGGATGGATTTCCCGGAGGTACGGACAGCCCTGGGGTACGTGACTCCCGCCGGGGCGGGGCGCAGCATCCCAATATTCCGCCACGCAGGAGCCATTTTGTTGTACTCGTCCATCATTTCTTATGTTATCTACCGCCGGGCTGGACTGTATACGAAAGGCGCAAAACGTCGCATTCTCAACGGCACTGTGCGCCGGGTGGTGTCATCGAGTGTGGGTATCGCTGCGATGGTAGCAATGGCCGTGGTGATGCAGCACGCCGGCATGACAGAAACCCTGGCGCGAGGATTGGCCGAGGGAGTCGGGCAGGCGTTTCCGCTGGTCTCACCGTGGATTGGGGCATTGGGCGCTTTTATGACCGGCAGTAACACCAACTCCAACGTGGTGTTCACGAGTTTGCAGATGCGCACCGCTGAATTACTGGGTTACAGCGTGGCTTTGATCCTGGCCGCGCAGACATCGGGAGGCGCGCTGGGTTCGGTCATCGCGCCGACCAAGATCGTGGTGGGAGCCAGCACGGCGGGGATGGAAGGCCGCGAGGGTGAAATCATGCGTAAGATGTTGGTTTACACCGGTTTGCTGGTGTCGATGATGAGTGTGTTGGCTGTGATTGGGGTGTGGGTGGGGGGCTAAGTGACCGGGGAAGCGGGTGGCGAATGGCGAATGGCGAATTGCGAATACTTCAATCTCCAATCTCCAGTCTCCAATCTCCAGTCTCCAGTCTCCAATCTCCAGTCACGCTGTACTTTCAGTGATGAAATTTAGAGGATTTTACCGATGATCAAAAACTATTCTAAAGAACACCTCCACAAAATCCGCCGAAAAGACCGCGCCAAAGATGATTCCTGGATTCGCTTGTTTTTGCGTCGCGCGCCAATGGGCACGATGGCGACAACCCGCGAGGGACAGCCCTTTTTAGTGACGCGCAACTTTGCCTTCGACGAGGCAGCCCATGCCATTTACATGCACGGCGGCATGAAAGGTCGCACTTACGACAACGTGCAGGCCGACGACCGCGTCTGTTTCAGCGTCAGCGAGATGGGACGTCTGCTACCTGCTGACAAAGCCATCGAGTTTGGGGTGGAGTATGCGGGAGTGGTGGTCTTCGGGCGCGTTTCACTGGTCACCGACTCCGAAGAAGCCACGCATGGCCTGCAACTGCTGCTGGACAAATACTTCCCGCACCTGAACCCCGGGGTCGATTATCAGCCCATCAGCTCGGAGGCATTGAAGATCACCGCGGTATTTCGTATCGACATCGAAAGCTGGAGCGGGAAAGAGAAGAAGGTTGCCGAGGATTTCCCTGGCGCGTTTTTGTATGGTGAGCACCCATAGTAATGAGAAACAAGTTATGAGTAATGAGTGCATCTCATCGCAACTCATTACTGGTTCCCCGTTACTTGCGAGTGATAAAGAGGACAAGCATTATGAAGGAATGGCTCCGCGCACATAAATTCCAAGCCCACCTGACAGCATTTCTGCTGATGGTTATCCCCTCCGTGGGTTTGTACTTCGCCGCCAATGCCGGAGTCACTGCCCTGATTTGGGGGTTATTGGGCGTTTTCGCGCTTGGTAATTTGTTGGCGATGGTGGTTAAGTAGGGGATTGGGGATTGGAGATTGGAGATTGGAGATTAGAGATTGGAGATTGGAGATTGGAGATTGGAGATTGGAGATTGGAGATTAGAGATTAGAGATTGGAGATTGGAGATTGGAGATCAGTCATCAGTCATCCCTAATCAGCCAACTATGCACTGGCAACTGAATACTGAACACTGAATACTGAAAACTGAACACTGAATACTGAACACTGAATACTGAATACTGAAAACTGAAAACTGAATACTGAAAATCGAACACCAAAAACGGAGGTATACAATAAAACCCCCAAAAACCTACCTTCTACTCATAACCACCATCTTGCTGATGGCCACACTGGCCTGCCGCGCCATCTTCCCTGAAACGAGGCCCACTGAGCCAGCCCAACCCCAACAGCAGATACAAACCGAGGATACCAAACCCACGCCCCTTCCCCCAATATCATCTCCCGATCAATCCGCGGATCCAGAAACTGCTGAGAATCCCGAGGCCGGGATCAAAAAATCCCCCGAGGGTGAGGAAGAAGAATACTTCGAGATTCCCACTTTCAGCGGCGAAGAACAAACCATTGATAGCGAGCATTTCCGCATTCACTACACCCTCAGCGGCAGCGACGCGGTCTCCAGCCTCGAATACATCAACACCGTGGCTGAAATTATGGAGTACGTCTGGCTGGTCGAGGTCGAGCAAATGGGCTGGGCACCCCCGCCTCCCGATGGTGGTTTCGGCGGCGACGACAGCTACGATGTCTACCTGCTCAACGTCTTCGAAGACGGCACCGCTGGCTACTCCGATGGTGGCTTCCCGGAGACTCTCGTCGGCGACAACCCCCGCACGCCCTTCGTCGAGACTCGCTCGCACTACTCATATCTGGCCCTCGACAACGACTACGCCGAGCTAGACGAATATGGCGACGACAGCCTCACCACTCTCGAATTCATGCAGTCCACCGCGGCCCATGAATTCAACCACGCCCTCCAATTCGCCTACGATGGTGAAGAACCCGCCGAGTGGCTTTGGGAGGCCACCGCCACCTGGGTGCAAAGCCAGGTCTACCCCCACATCCACGACGCCGACGAAGAATTGGTCTCGGTCTTCAAATCGCCCGACACTTGCCAACTGGCCTACGGCGGCGAAACCCGGGTCGAGGACGAAAATCACTGGTACGGTTTGTGGATATTCATGCAGTACATCTCTGAGAATTACGGTCCCGAGACGGTGCGCGCCACTTGGGAGCATGCCCGCGAATTGGACAATTACGCCCCTCTGGAGGTCGCCCTGGGTGACGCCGGAACCTCGCTGGATGAGGCCTTCCGAGGATTTTCCATAGCCCTGTTGACGCGTGACTTCGAGAGGGGCGGCGAGTACCCCACCCTCCGTTTAGAGGGGATTACTACCCCGGAAGCGCTCTTCACTCCGAATGACGGAGTCGGCCAAATGGCTGCTGATTACATCCAAATCCAGGCCGATGTTCCCGTCACTGTCCGCCTGGAGGCAGAATCCCTCCACGGGATGCTGGTTGGCCTGCGGGATGGCAGCGCCAGCCTCTTCCCCATGGATGATAATCAGGCCAGCGTGGATGCGGGGCAGTTCGACCATCTCTACCTGATCGTGCTCAATGAAAATCAAGCCGCTACTGAATACGATTGCCAATTCACCCCCTACACTGTCCGCGTAGACCCCACTTCCAAATCTGCCAATTTGCCAATTATCACTACGCCCGCCCCCAACTTCGATCTGCCTCAAGTCAAAGCACTCCTCGACCCCGAAGAGTACTGGGACGAAGATTAGGAAAAACTCATCTTTTGCCGTAACTATACGTGCGCCACTACAAATCCATTACAACCATCAATTCCCAGTTTGACCAGTTGTTTCGTCGCAGGCGAAATGATGGTACAATCGAGACACATTTATAGTGCCGTTTTGGAGGTGGATCATGCCGCTGATTGGAGTTCGAGAATTACGCAGCCACACATCGGAGGTGCTCAGACGGGTGCGCGAAGAAAATGCCGAATATGTGATTACCCATCAGGGTACCCCCATCGCGTTGATTTTGCCAGTAGACACTGAAGCAATCGAAGCCAAAATCATCGCGGCGGCCAAACAGACAACCAGCGGCAGTTGGGACACTTACCATCAATTGGCGGAACGCTTGCGCCGCGATTGGCCTGATGGGCAAGACACACAGTCGCTGATAGATGTAATTCGTCAGGATTGAGTGCATGTTCACCATCGATGCCAGTGTTCACATCAGCGCGTTCAACCCTGCGGAGATTGATTCGGCTGAAAGTCAGGCGTTTATAAAACTCATACAATGGAAGGGATTAGCTGTCTTTTCCCCGACTTTGTTGTTAGTCGAAGTTGCGGCATCCGTGGCACGGGTCTTCAACGACACTGCGCGAGGCACCGAACTAATGTATGCCTTACAGTCACTGCGAGGGCAAACATGGGTTCCGTTGGACGAATCTCTGGCGCAAGAAGCTGGCAGGATGGGGGCAGAGTACCGCCTGCGGGGGGCTGATGCGGTTTACGGTGCTGTCGCCCAGCGTAACGGCACAACACTTGTTACACTGGATCAACAACAATTAGAACGCTTGAAGCCAGCGCTGTCCGTGCAGCGTCCCGGAGATGCGCTGGCGGCATTCAGTGGGGGGTATTGATAGAGGTCAATCAGTAGCCGATTGCATCTCCAGCGAAACCGCCTCTCCACGTTTGACACCCCACATCAGCACCAATGCGATTGCCATGAAAATGGGGGCCACCACCATGATGGAATTGTAGTCCCCACCAGTCAAATGAATGATCCATCCGTTGACATTGGGGCCTGCAACCGCAGAAAGCATGGAGAACAAATAGTATAAACCGGTATACGTTCCCAAGCGGGCCGGTTCGGTCATATCGACCACCATCGGAAGCGAGTTGATATTGATCAACGCCCAGGCTGCGCCGGCTGCCATCAGAATGACACCGATCACCGGTATGTCGCCCAGCACGGGCAGGTGTGTCAGCAAAATATTTAGCGTTTCGGGGGGTGTGAAGAACATGACCAGCATAAGTGTGCCCATCAATAAAATACCGCTGACGATGGTCTTGCGCCGTCCAATTTTGCTGCCAATGACCCCGGCAGGTAAGGCAAAAATGACAAAGATGAGCGAGAGTTGGCCCAGCAGGCGCGTGCCGTCGGCTTCGTGCATACCGAGGTGATTGCGTGCATATAGGGTAAAGAAGGCCTCGATAGCCGTATAACCCAAAAACCAGAAGAAGATCGCCAGCAGCAGGCGGATAGCGCTTTTCTCTTCGTCTCGCATCACCTCTTTGAGACTTTCCAGCATTCCTGGTTGTTCCTCGCTGGCCTGGTATTCTTTGGGTTCGCGGATGAAAGCAAAAACCAATAAGGCAGAAAGGATTACCAGGGCCGACCCCATCCAAAATGGGAAGGCCGGATTCATTCTGTAGAGTGCTGCCCCGCCCAAGAAGGAAACAATCGCGCCCACACCCCCCATGAAATTGATGATCCCGTTGGCCTGCGAACGGTAGGGCGAGGGGGTGATATCCGGCATCAGTGCCACGACCGGCGTGCGCCACAGAGCCATGCTGAGCAGCAGGGTGCTGGTGCAGGCCACAAATAATGGCAGTACCGCGGCAATCGGGATGATGCCGAAGGCCAGTGCGCCAATGGGAGCGCCGATCAAAATAAATGGCATCCGCCGCCCAATTGGAGTGCGGAGTTTATCCGACCACGCGCCCACCGGAGGCTGAATAATCAAGGCGGCGATATTATCTATGGTCATAAAGAAACCGATAATTACCGGCGAAAGTCCGAATTTGTCAGCCAGAAAGATGGGGACGAAGGCGTTATAAACTCCCCAAATAACACTGACACCGAAGAAGCCGAAGCCGAGCAGGAAGATTTTGCCGTAGTTGAAGTTTTTTTTCATATCACGTTCTCCTTTTGCGAGTTTGCGAGTTTGCGAGTGTGCGAGTTTGCGAGTGGCAAGTGGCAAGTGGCATGTTTGAACCCTCCACGCTTCCTACTCCGCTACGCTTCGGGGACTGCGTGTGTCACGTCTTCACGCTCCACGCTTCACGTTTCACGTCTTCACGTTCTCTTCCACCGACAATCGTGCCAAAAACTCCCGATCTGCATCCGAAAATTCCGCCTCCGCCAGCAGATCCGGTCGGCGCTCCCAGGTGCGGCGGATGGATTGTTCGCGCCGCCAGCGGTCGACAAGGGCATGATTCCCAGAGCGCAGCACCTCGGGAACCTGCCAGCCGCGGAATTCTGCGGGACGGGTGTAGTGGGGGTGCTCGAGCAGCCCTGCGGCGTGGGAATCTTTCACAGGGGCCAGGGAATCACCCAAAACGCCGGGAAGCAGCCTCGTGAGGGCGTCGATCAACACCAGGGCGGGCAGTTCCCCCCCGGTGAGGACGTAATCGCCAATGGAAATTTCGTCGCTCACCAGATGCTGGCGGACGCGTTCATCGACACCTTCGTAGCGGCCGGCCAGCAGAGCCAGCCGCGGCTGTTGGGCCAGTTCGCGTGCCACGGACTGGGTGAAAAGGCGGCCTTGCGGGGTTAGAAGGATCACCGGGCAGGCGGGGGGCGCGCCCAACACGCTTTCCACGGCGGCGAAGATGGGGGCAGCTTTCATAATCATGCCGCCGCCGCCGCTATAAGGCTCGTCGTCGGTGACATGATGTTTGTCGGTGGCCCAGTCACGAATATTGTACAGGTGAAACTCAACCAGGTCGCGCTCGCTGGCACGTTGGAGAATGCTGGTTTGCAAATAGGGATCAAAGACTTCGGGGAAGAGGGTGAAAACATCAAAGCGCATGACTCCATTCTAGCCGCGAGTGGGTGGATTGGCAAGTGGGTGGACGACGGTGGACGGACGGCGGACGACGGACGACGGACGACGGACGACCGCAGACCGCCGACGGACGACAACCGCTCCCCTGCCCCCCCTGCACCCCTGC
>JBDRGC010000305.1:0-5416 GCA_043818215.1 Chloroflexota bacterium
CGCCGACTCGCTGACTCGCTGACTCGCTGACTCGCTGACTCGCAGATTCCCCCTCCGTTGAGTATAATTCCCCCCATGAGTAAACCCCAAGATCGCGTCCTTGACCCCCAACCCAAGCCCGGTGACCATCTGGACTATGCCTTGCGCCCCAAGAAATTGGTCGAACTCATCGGGCAGGCCCAAATCAAAGAAAACCTGGTAATTCTGATCGAGGCTGCCAAACTGCGCGGCGAAGCCCTGGATCATGTCTTGTTCTATGGGCCGCCCGGACTCGGCAAGACCACCTTTGCGCATATCCTGGCCAATGAGATGGGCGTGAATATCAAGATCACGTCTGGCCCGGCCATCGAGCGGGCTGGTGACCTGGCAGCCATCCTCACCAACCTGCGGGCCGGCGACGTGCTCTTCATCGATGAGATCCATCGGCTAGGGCGAATTGTCGAAGAGGTGCTTTATCCGGCAATGGAAGATTACGCCCTGGATATCGTCATAGGCAAAGGCCCCTCGGCGCGCTCCATTCGGCTAAAGCTGCCACGCTTCACCGTCATTGGAGCTACCACACGGCTGGCACTGGTCACGGCTCCTTTGCGTGCCCGATTTGGCGCTACCTACCGGCTCAACTTTTATGAATTGCCGGCCATGAAACAAATCGTGGTGCGGGCCGCGGAGCAATTGGGGATTCCTGCCGAACCCGAAGGCGTGGGGGAGATTGCCATGCGGGCGCGCGGTACTCCACGTGTAGCCCTGCGATTGCTGCGGCGGGTGCGCGATTACGCCCAGGTGCGCGCCGGCGGCACCATCACGCGTGCGGTTGCCATGCAGGCCCTCGACCTGCTGGATATCGACATCCGCGGCCTCGACGATATGGATCGCCGTGTCCTGCGGGCCATCATCGAGAAATACAGCGGCGGCCCGGTCGGCCTGTCCACCATCGCGGCCTCGATCAGCGAGGAGTCGGACACCATCATGGATGTAGTCGAGCCGTATCTGCTGCAACTGGGCTTCCTTGGCCGCACTTCGCAGGGGCGGATTGCCACCCCATCGGCCTACGAACATTTGGGAATTGAACCCCCGCAAACTACTCAGCCTCGCTTGCTTTAATTGAACACGGATGACGCTGATTTAACGGATAAACGCGGATAAAAAACTTATAATAAAATCCGCGAGAATCCGTTACATCCGCGTCACACCTGCACTTGCCGCAGGTGCAAGTGTCCGCGTTCTATTAACCTACAATTCGATGAAAACTTCAGATTTCGACTACGACCTGCCCCAAGAATACATAGCCCAGACTCCAGTGGAGCCGCGCGATTCATCCCGCTTGCTGGTGCTGCATCGTGATTCCGGCACTCTGGAGGAAGCTCATTTCCGGGATTTGGGGGGCTTCCTGCACCCCGGCGACCTCCTGGTCCTCAACCAGACGCGCGTCATCCCGGCCCGTTTGTTCGCGCGCAAGATTCCCACGGGCGGGCGGGTCGAATTGCTCCTGTTGCGCCGCGTGGACGAGCAAACCTGGGAAACGCTGGTTGGCGGCAAGGGCTTGAAACCCGGAAAACGCGTGCAGCTTGAAAACGGCCCCCAGGCAGAGATACTCGCCGACTTGGGCGGTCCGCGCCGCCTGGTGCATTTTGCCGAGTCTTTGGATAGCTTTTTGGATGAGATTGGGCAGGTCCCTTTGCCCCCGTATATTCACACGGTGCTCGACAAACCCGAACGCTATCAAACCGTTTACGCCGAAGAACCGGGTTCGGCGGCCGCGCCCACCGCCGGGCTGCATTTCACCCATCGGTTGATTGACCAACTTTCAAGCCAGGGAGTGAATTTCGCCACCGTGACTCTGCATGTCGGGCTGGACACTTTCGCCCCGGTCAACGAGGCCAACCCTCAAGAACACAAGATTCACACCGAATGGTGTCAGGTCACACCCCAGGCTGCCGCACGCGTCAATCGGACGCGTCAAGCCGGGGGGCGGGTCATCGCCGTCGGCACCACCAGTGTCCGCACTCTCGAAGCCGCGGCTTCACGTTTCACAGGTCACGGAGCGGGTATCGCTGAGTTTTGCGGCCCTACAAATTTGTTCATCCTGCCGGGGTATGAATTCCAAATTGTGGATGCCATGATCACCAATTTCCACCTGCCGCGCTCGACCCTGATCATGTTGGTGAGCGCCTTCGCCGGGCGTGAGCGCATCCTGCAAACCTACAAGGCCGCGCAGCGGAAAGGGTATCGCTTTTACTCATTTGGGGATGCGATGTTTATTTTGTGAGCCTTGCCCTGATGCTGTCATTGATGTGAACCTCGCCCTGATGCTGTCATTGCGAGGTACGAAGCAATCTCGCACTTGACAAGGATGAGATTGCTTCGCTCCCCCCGGTCGCTCGCAATGACACGAGGTATCAAGTTTACTCATTTGGGGATAGGCGGATCGGTGAGTGTCAATCCGTAAATTCTGCGATCCGTGCTCTCCTCCTGCCGCGGGGAAAAGCACGGATTTTGGAATGGGCGGATATCTTGTCAATGGGTGTATAGAGACGTTTGGAGAGCATAGTAAAGCAACCACGGATTACACGGATTGCACAGATAAAAGGAATTATAAATCAGTGACATCGTGCCCGAAGGGTAAATCGGTGAAATCCGTGGTTATTTAGGTCTGGAACGCCGCTCCCCCCCAACTAATAGATGCGCCCATCGTCAATTGGTGTACAATAGATTTGAAAGGACTTGGGTGCCACCATGAGTACTGAAACAAAAGACAAATTCAAACTCTTACAATGTCCGGTAGAGGAGATCATGCCCGCACTGGAGAATGCCGATAAATATGGTTATCGCCTGACAGGTATGACACAGAAAGATTATACGTATACTCTTGTTTTTGAACTAAAATCAATTGAACCAGCCGCAGTCATCGAGGAATGAGCAGGCCCTCGGATATAAGCTCTCAATTTTTTTAGGTATCAAAAAATGAGTTTTCAGGCCAAAAACCATGGGAATCTCGACTACAAAAAGCAAAAATGGAAATTATTGCCTATAAATTATCTGCACAACCGGAGAAGGGATATGCCCGACCAACTTATTTACGTTGACGCTAAACCGTTCCTGGGGCGCGTGGAGGAGCAGAAACAATTCCGCGCCGCCTTGCGAGAGACGCTTGACCCCCCTCCGGGCGAAGACCTGCCCTATATTTGCCTGCTGTACGGCGACGGGGGGATTGGCAAAACTACGCTGGCAAAACGCTTCCGCGATATTGCCCAAACTGAAGTGCCTTTCGAGGGTGAGTTCGAAATGCTGTGGGTGGACTGGGAAGACGCGCGGGGACGCGTACCGGGGCTGCAAGGGGGGCACCAATACGTCAGCCCGGAGACGGTGTTCGATGTGCTGTACAATGCCGCCCTGCGCCAGGGATGGGAGAAGCACTTTCGGGGCTATGGCAGAGCGGTGAAAGCTTGCGGGGAAGCGGAAAAGAAAGCCGCCGAGGCCCTGGCTGCGGGCGACCCTCAAGATGAACTGGCCGCGCTGCGCGGGGTCGGGGCGGAAGCTATCGCTAAAATCGTGCGGCTGGGTGTCCCGGGCATCGGGAATACGGGCGAGAAATTGACTCAGGCCTTTCTGGACGCGGGTATCAAAGTAGGGGCGGAGCAGGCTGCCCAACTGCGGGCCGCGCTGGAAACTCGCCTGAGAGCCAGATTGAGCGGGGAACAGTTCGACCTGTACACCAACCCCCGCGAGCGGCTGGCCCATGCTCTGGCCGCAGGGCTGCACAAAGCCGCGGGACGCCTCCCCCTGCTGCTTGTCCTCGACACTTACGAGATCGCCGACCGGGCCGACCCCTGGCTGCGGCTGGTCATCCGGGCCGCGGGGACGGGTTTGCTGTGGGTTTTCAGCGGGCGCAATGACCTGGTGCGCAGCCGCACCTTTGGGCAGAGCTATTTCAAAGGCTACGCCGAGGATTTTCCCCGCCGCCTGCTGGCCTACGATATGCGCCAACTGGCCCTGGACGATGTGCAGGCCTACTTTGCCGAACGCGTCCCGGGGCGGCCACTGGACGAAGCCTCCGCCGCAGCCATCAGCCAGGCTACCCGCGGCATTCCCCTTGCCATCCAGCAGGCTGCCGATATGTGGAAAGATGAAATCCCCCTGGTCGACATCGTGGGCGATACTAATGCCGCCACGCCCCAAAAAGAGATCGTCAGCCGGATGACGGCCCGGTACATGCTCCACGTTGTGCAGGGCAGCCCCGACGAAACCGCCATTTACGCCCTGGCCCTGGCCAGCGGCGATCTGGACATACTGCGCGCCATGCTGCCTCCCGATGGCGAATCGCATTTTGACCTGGAAGCCGAACTGCGCCGCCTGGCCCGGCTGTACGCATCGATCCATGCCGGGGAAGCTCGCCTGCACGATGAACCGGCTTTGTTCTTCCGCCAGTATTTGCGGGCAGACATCCGGCGCACTTCCGAAACGGTGCAAGCCCTTAACCGCCGCGCCGCCGAAGCCCTGCGGGAACGTGTGGCGAAATTAGAAGCTGAACTCCCGCTGATCGAAGAACGCTGCGAGGACGAAGACTGGGTGGCCGCGGCCCTCGATCTGGCCCGCTACTTGTTTTGGCTGGATGAAACCGGGGGCTGGCAATGGCTGGCTCCCCGCTTTGTGGAAGGATTGGCCTACAGCCGCGAACTGCGGCGGGGACTGCTGGAGGGAGCCGGGGCGTGGAAAGATACCTTCAGCAAGCGGGGCAAGAAACGGCTAAAGCTTCTACGTGCGGGCACAGAGGTATCGGAGCTTGTTTTTACCCTCCCATTTTCTACTTCATTCGGAAGTGCCGATGCCGCCGAAGCAGAAGGTGAAATGCTGGATGAACTGACCAGGTTGGAACGCCTGGGCTGGCTGGCCGGGGAGGGCGAAACCGAGCGCGGCGCCATCCTGTCCCTGCACCGCGGGCGATTGCATTACCGCCGCGAGGAGTACCGGGAAGCATTGGCGAGGTACGAACGGGCGGAACGAGGTCTGCCGGAGGAGGGAGAGGCGTTACGCAAACAATTGGGCGATGCGCTTTACGACCTGGCGGGAAAACTCATCTGGCCGGAAGGCCGCACTGACGCGGTGTATTCCCCGGAAGTGGAGCGTATTTTGCCCAAAGTGGTTGCCTGGCTGCCGGAAAAACAGGGCGCGTGGTACCGGTTGGGAGCTACGCTTGACCGTGCTGGTAAAAAGGTTGAAGCCATTGCCGCCTACCAAAAAGCCATCGAACTTGACCCCAATTACGCCTCTCCGCACAACGGGCTGGGCAACGTGTACGTCGCCTTGGGACGGCCCGAAGAAGCCATTGCCGCCTACCAAAAAGCCATCGAACTTGACCCCAAATTAGCCGTTCCGCACAACGGACTGGGCAACGTGTACCGCGCCCTGAGACGGCCCG
>JBDRGC010000306.1:0-2248 GCA_043818215.1 Chloroflexota bacterium
ACGCTACGAATAGCAGTGCCGTCACGATGGAGACCAATTTATTGTTTCTCATCGTATTCTCCTATGTTATGGTTGTGGGGCGAGGTGCAAACCCCGCCCCATTATCATGGTGCGTCAACCGGCCACGACCACGTTCGCACTCACGTCACTTCCTTGGGTGACCGGCACGTGCCGGGCGTTCCATCCCAGGAAGGTGATGCAGGCGTAGTCGTCGGCGCCAGCCGCCCCGGAGCAGTCCAGCGACACATAGTGATAGTCATTGGCAATGTCCAGCCGGGCCGTCTCAGCCTCGATGATGAACGTTTTGTTGTCGTCGGTGCCGGTGGGCGTCAGTGTAGCCCCAGTCAGGTTCTTCGGCGTGGCACTGGCCCCGGTCGCCTGTTGCACCTGGAAAACGCAGGCGGTCGTGGTCGTCCCCATCTCGACGATGAAGGCAAAGTTGCCGAACCCCCCCACATCGATGAACGACCCGCTGGCCGGGTAGTTGATGCCATCCACCAGGGCAGTGTTGAAGTTATTACACTTCTGGACCTTGAAACTCTCTTCAAAACTTCTCATTTCATTGTCTCCTGTATTCCATTATGTTCTGCCACGTCACGGCACTTAGGCCGAAACGTACTGGAGCTTGAAGCGCCACGGTTCTGCACATTGTCCGCCCAACCGACGCCGCATGACATACTTCACGGTATTGGTGGTTGCCGTGCTAGAGTCCAGGTATCGCTCGATGCTCATGCCGATGCGGTCCACGATGTAGTAGCCAGACAGATCACCAAAAATGATCGGAAACGCGCTGGTTGCTATTGTCGGCATCGCTTCCTGTTCCAATACCTGGCTGCCCAGCAAAACCCTCTCCTGCCCCACCGTGTTGCGCCCAAACTGATCGCGCCACAGGTATTGCCCATTGCTGTCCTTCAACTGGCTGATCGCCAGGTAGGTCGCTTTTTCAGCGATCCAACAGGCATTTTGGCGGTATTGGCTGTCGAGGGCATATTGGAGGGAGATCAGGCCATCGAAGGTGAGAGCACTGCCATTGCCACTGTTGGCCGTGCCCAGGCTTAACCCGTTGGCCGAGCCTGGCAAAATGCCCTGGGGCTTGCCAGCACCGGTGCCGACTAGGAATTGGTTGTCCTCATCGACGCTTAACGCCTCAGTGAATTTCAGAGATACGAAGTCGGGCAGGTTGAATGCGGCGTCTTCCACAGTGTTGCGGCTCAATGTGACAACCGCCATCGCCGTGTGTACTGGAATGCCCTCCAAGCCGAAAGTCAGATTGGTGTCGGCCGCCGTGCTGGACGGGGTTTCCTCCACCCAGGTTACTCGGACGGCGCTCGAGTACTGACTGTCTCCGCCGGTCATTTTCGGGATCTCCACCTTGTCGCGGCTGGTGGTGATGATGGTCGCCTTAGGACGGACCACAGTATAGCCCGCCATGCGCTCGACAATGCGGGCTTGGTAATCGACCGGCACTGCGTGGCCACCGTATTGGTCTTCACCCTCTACCATCGTCGCTTTCAAAGCGGCGATGTCCCATCCATCCACGATGGCCTTTTTCGCATATTCCGGCGTGAAGATCACCTCGCGCATCAGCGCGACCTCACTGGAATTCAACGCTTGATCTCCATAGCGAAGGTACTTAACGAATCCCCGCCATTGCGCCAGACGCTTGGCCTCAAAGTCGGGACCATGCAGGTCAGTCAGCACCGCTTTCACGGCGGCGTCAGGTTCGCCAAACCGCACCGCATACAATGCCTTGATCGCCGCATCCTTGGTGGACAGCGTGGGCTTCATGTCGGGATCATCGGTGTCGGTCGGCAATTCCGGGCGCACAATCTTGGTGGCCTCTTCGATGATGCTCGAAGCCGCTTTGATGTTTGTCGCCCGATCCTGCAATCCTTTGGCCTCAGCCAACAGTCCCTTCGCTTTCTCTTGATCTGGTTTCTCCTGGCCCAGCAGCGTGGTCGCCTCCTCGGCTTTCGCTTTCGCCTGGGCCATAAGTTCCTGGTAATTCATTTCGTCCTCCTGTTTCAGTCTGTTTCACTTAGGATAGTCATCGCTTCTGCGAGCAACCTTGCCGTTTCGAGTTCAGAGTCCCCCGACCCCGCTTGGCACCCGTCTGGCAGGGTAAACTCAATGTTTGCTGACTTATAGGTAGCCTCGATCTCCTCGATCGGGCGCAACCTGTACTGTGCTGGCGTCGGCGTCAGAGTATCCTCAACGATGGGGAATGATACCAATTCCCCCCCCTTGC
>JBDRGC010000307.1:0-3502 GCA_043818215.1 Chloroflexota bacterium
AGGAAACAACCCAACACATAATCCAAATCTACTACCATCGGATCAGCAGACCACGTCCCAGCCCATCGACGAAGTTCGGCTTCAGAGATCATTGGTTCCCTCCAAGGTTTTACTATTCACTCTTATTCGCCAGCGGGTAACAACCGGGCCAGTCTGCGCCCCTCCGGGTTCCAGCCAGGCGATACCCTGTGTTAGTTTTTCTTTCCACTTTGCCAACCGGATTTCCCTGTCTGGCATGGGGGTGCCCAACCGCTCAATCAAATAGCCTAGACGTTTGTAAACTGCACCAGAATCAAAACGATCAAGATACGCATCTAATTTTTCCCAGTTGAGTATGTCTATTGTTTGTAGCGTCTGGGCGATCTGCAGAATACCCCCGCAAAGTTCAGGCCGGTCACAAGCATCCACCAGAGTTTTCTCACGGTCAGTGATTCCAAAGGACATGCTGTTACTGGATTGCGTTCGAAAGCCAAAGAATTTATTGGGCTTGATGGTGACATACTGGTACCGTACACCCAATATGTTTTCTTGAGATGAACTCCGGCGAGAGACAGTTTGGACTAAGACCGTTCGAGGAACCTGTTCGGTCATGTTCCAAAAATGTAATGCCGTCCAATATGCGATAGCCCCTTCAGATACCAGTTGCGTACCAATCACCAGGGGATCATCACTCCACTGACCTTCTGGCCCAGCTTCCAGGGGAACGAGCAGGTATACCCCCCGCACTAGACGTTTGATCCAACCCTTCTTCACTAAACGGCTCAGTGCTTTTCGGGTCTGATTAGCAGATGCCCAATAAGGAAGCGCATCCCGAAAGCGAAAAACCCGCCTATCTTTACCTGCCAGCGAAGCCAGTAATAAGTATTCTTGTCCAGTTCTGACGCCAGTCTCCTGGTTGGCTGACAATTCTTTCTCGGACACGGATACAACGGATTTACCCTTCGGGCACGATGTCACGGATGGAAAATCATGAAAATCCGTTGAATCCGAAAAATCCGTGTCCAGTTTCCGCTCCTAATCAGGAAGTGTTGAGTCATGGCGAGAGCACGATATGACGACCGCCGACCACCGACCGCCGACTGCCGAACATCGAATGAATTCGATGCTGCTACGGGAAACATGCTAAAGCATGTTCAGGACGTTTCGTAACATGCTTTAGGAATGAGATTTAAATAACTTGCGCGTATGTATCCTAACACAAGCGCTGGTTGAGCCTGTCCTGCCGAAGGTGTCGAAGGGTAGCGCAGGCACACGCTTTTCGTGCCGGAGCCGACCTATGCAGGTACTGCGCACCTGCACTGCGTGTGGCACAAGTGTCGAAACCCAGCGGATTACAGCAAACTAGTCCATTTTCAAGCCCCGTTTGGTTTCGACACCGTACCTGCGTTCGGTGCAGGTGTACGGCTCTCCGTACCTCCAAGCCTACCCTTCGACCAGCTCAGGACACCGCTCAACCGGCACTACACCTAAATTTGGAAATGGGCGAGTTATTTAATTCCCGTTCCTTAGCATGTTCAGGATGCGTCATAACATGCTTCAGCATGTTTCCTGTATCAGCCCCCGAATTCATTCGGGGGGCGTGTTGAGTCACGGTGAGAGCACGGTGTGACGAGTGCCGACGGACGACGGCTGACCGGCTACAGCTGACCGGCGACCGCCATCGAATGAATTTGATGTTGCTACGGGAAATATGCTAAAGCATGTTCAGGACGTTTCGTAACATGCTTTAGGAACAATACCCGTGAATGAAACGATTTTGATATGATTGGATGCTGGAAAACACTACAACGAATTTGTGAATGGAACGAATTCTCCTTGCTGCCCACTGGAGAAGACGAGCAGGGCGCATTCCCGAATTTACGGCCGGCTGATTGCCTTCCTGTAGCCGGGATTTCGCAATCCCGCAGCCACGAGATTGTGAAATCTCGGCTACAAAGTGGTATAAGCGCGTATCCAACAGCATTATATCAGACGGGAATAGCCGCAGAACCCTGCCACTGTGTATCGCGCGTGAAAACGGGAATGCGCCCAGACGAGTAGCAATGGAAACTGGGGCGGCTTATGCACTCAATTCGTTTTTTTCTGAATTCGTTGTAGTCTTGCGCCAGATGGAAAAATTCATTCACGGGTATTGGTTTTAGCCTGCCAGTTGATCCGTTCGGTGCCCGTGCGCTGATTGTACACTTCCTTATAGGCCTTGCTCTCGCGGTCGAATGGGTAACGCTGCCGAGCACCAATGGAAGTGCTGGCATATCGGCGTGCAGCAGCCGTGTTACCAGCGTCCGTGGTCCACGGGGCAGGTCTAGCCAGTCGGTTTGAGGGAGCACAGCGGGCAGACACTTCGCTCCACTCAGTGAAACTCCCTTGCCGCGTTCGTGTGCGATGATGGCCCGGGTACGGTTGGTGAATTTGAACTTGAGCGGCATGGATAATTCTGCCTGGCAAAGCGGGAGACCCTCTGCATCGAAGAAGCGTTCTTTGTAACCGCCCTCCCCGGGAAGGCACTTGACCTCGGGGAGGGCGTAAATCTACGCATGCTGACCATCTCCGATCGCGGTGTCATCCTCCTGCTGGAGTGAGATCAATTCCGCGCCCTGTTGCCTATGGGGGCTGATTCTGAATCCCAAGAAATCCCGCGGATGGGGAAAGCTGTGGGGCAAGTCGGCATGCTGCTGCTGGCCGATCAGAGCTACGCGCCGCTCAATTACCCCGATTGGATCGCGAATCTGTGCCCGCAGTTGTTGCTGATCTCGGTAGCCGCCGACAACCGGGAGGATCGCCCCGACCGCGAAACAATGGACGCCCTGGGCGGATATTCTCTGCTGCGGACGGATCAGCACGGCTGGATTCAAATAGCAACGGATGGGGAACAGATGTGGGTGGCGATGGAGAAATAAACACAACCTCCTCGCAACGTCTCCAGACACCGTGAAGGGCGCATATAGAAGTTGGGGGAGCACAGTAAATCCGTGGTTAAATAGGTTTGAAAAGTTGCCCTCCCCCAACTTGTAAATGCGCCCCACCGTGAATGAACTCGCAGAAACTGGGATAAAGCGGCAGCTTTCTGAGAAAACGCCTCGATGTGGTCGCAATCAAGAGCGCAGAAGTGACCAAAAACCTGCCGCAGTACCAATTGATAGCGTGTCAAGTCAAATGATAATGTTACCGAAGGGGGTTATATTGCGATTTGAGAGCATTTGGAGTATAGTAGACAAGTGACTACTCAGTTTTCCAGGATAGGCGGTGGTTTTTTGGGGTTCCACCCCGAAAAACATGCCCCCATATATACCCCTGACCACGGCATTTCCCAGAGAGTCAAATTAATCCAACATCCATTCTGCAAAGCTGTATCATTACGGTGGCAATATCCTGATCAAATCGGATCGGGCCAGCATCGGACAAAAGCCCACACGCTTCTTAGGGAATATGTTGTCTTTTGCCTATTCCACTGCATATTCAGGGTAACCGTTCAGCCCCCCCTGCCCCCCAATCCTGGGGGGAG
>JBDRGC010000308.1:0-3810 GCA_043818215.1 Chloroflexota bacterium
CTTTGTGTTTCTGCGTGACCCAAGCATCCATCTAAATGGCAGATATGTCAACTCATTTGCTTATTCAGTTTTTAAGGTGCGAAATTTAGGCTTAGGAGACCTCGGAGGTCTGTTGCCCGACCGACAGGCCTGCGCTTACCCTCGCGGTACTCCCATAGAGCTGTGTTGACTCTCGATGATATAATACGCACTCATTCCAGGGGATGGAATCACTCCCCGTCTCAAAGCATGTCCTGCATCGTACCGGCACGGAGAGTAAAGTTGGCTCTTTGGGATTTCGCGTGGCGAGACCCTGGGGGTGAGGGTATGAGAAATTATAAGATAATAGAGTTGTTCCCCAATAACGATGACGTTTATTTGTACACGGATTTCACGGATACCACGGATTTTTTTCCTTTATTATTTTACTTTATCTGTGAAATCCGTGTGAATCCGTGTACGAAATTCTTTGCCGACTTATTCAGGAACATGTCTAATGATAACAAGGAATAATGGATGACAAACACTTTCAGAGCATCTATGACTCGAACTGGGCGTGAATATGCTGTCCGTGTGCGGTCATTTCGCCCCAACGCCCGTTTGTATTTGGTAAACGTGATCATCTCGGGCCTTTCGATGGGGGTATTCCGGCTGTTGTTCAATTTTTATGTGCTCAGTCTGGGGTTCGACGAGGCTTTGCTAGGACGGCTGATTACGACAAGTAGCCTGACCGCTTTATTGGCAGCCTTGCCGGTTGGGTATCTGGCCGATTTGATGGGGCGTAAATACTCACTTTTGTTGGGGGGGCTGTTGACCAGTCTTGCCATTCTGGGGATGGTGTTTTTTCCCTCAGAGTCCGCTTTTTACGTCTTGCATGTGATTCTGGGCTTTTCACAAAGCTTATGGGCCATAACCATGGCTCCGTTTTTGGTGGAAAATAGCGGCGAAGAAGAGCGCACCTATCTCTTTAGTTTCGGCTTTGGTTTACAAATGCTGTCTGGATTTGTCGGCAATTGGTTGGGTGGATATTTACCCGGCTGGATTGGCACCTGGCAGGGAGTCTCGGCCACCGACAGTCTGGCATATAGCTGGTCTGTGGCGGCGGTCGCGGCGATGTCTGCTCTGGGGGTAATCCCTCTGCTGTTTTTAGGCCGCAATCGCCTGGAAAGTGACGCTCGTTCAGTATTCGCTCCCATTGAATATGCTGCCAAGCACCCCAAATTACTGGGAAAACTTGTCGCCCCAATGTTGATCACCTCGATTGGGGCCGGGTTGATCATGCCGTTCATGAATATATTCTTCCGAGTGGTGCATCACCAACCCGACCCGGTGATAGGGTCGCTATTTGCCTGGGGGTCGCTATCCATGGGGGTGGGCTTTCTGATTGCTCCTGCTCTCGCAGAGCGCATGGGGAGGATGCGATTCGTGGTCATTACGCAGGGACTGTCGGTGCCGTTTCTGATTTTATTAGGATTCTCGCCCTGGTTCTGGTTGAGTGCGGGGGCGTATTATGTGCGCCTGGCATTGATGAATATGAGCAACCCCGTTTACCAGACCTTCGTGATGGAGCGTGTGGATTCTTCAGCCCGGGCCACGGTAGCCAGTCTGGTGAGCATGGCCTGGAGTTTTGGGTGGGCTTTCAGCCCCAGCATCAGCGGCTGGCTGCAAGTGGAGTATGGATTTGGGCCTCCCTTCATCGGGACGATCACAGCATATATCATAGCAATCACTATGTACTGGGCTTTCTTTTTGCGCGGGGAAGATCAATAAGTCTCTGCGTAAAAGTAGCGCAGTATCTGACAGCAGGGCGGGCGACAGAGGGTAGTGGGCAGAGGGTAGAGGGCAGAGGACAGAGGGCAGAGGGTAGAGGGCAGGCGGCAGGCGGTGGTCGGCCGTCTTCCGTCTTCCGTCTTCTGTCAGATACTGCGCGACTTTTGCCTCAATGTCTTTAAAAGCAACAGCCCTTCCATTGCAATGGGAGGGCTGTTGCTTTTGTGCCGAAGGTGGGAATCGAACCCACACTCCCGAAGGAACACGAGTTTGAGTCGTGCGCGTCTGCCTGTTCCGCCACTTCGGCAATCTGCCGTAATTGTAACCAAAGATAATCATCGGGTCAAGTCGGTCGGTGCGTTCATTTGTCAGCCCGGGGTAGGAAAACTCGAACTGATCTCACTGCACCTTTGCGCACTACCAGTGAACACCATCGAATTGTTGTCCTAACCGGCGCCCAGCAAGTGGGAAAAATACGCTCCCCAGCCCATTGGAGGCTTGTGATTGCACAGCGGCGAGTTGCTTTTTACCTCCCTAAGACCAACACAATCCCATCCAGGATCGCCTCCATCAGGCCATGAGGCAGACTGCTGACGCGTTCGGTCAGAAATTGGCGGTCAAGCGTGATCACTTGAGACACATTGGCTACAGAATCTCGGGGTAGGCCAGACGCATCTGCTGGCAGCAACACATTCCCCGGTGCGGCAGCCAGACGTAAGTTCGATGTGATCGCCACACAAAGGAGGGTGTTGATGCGGCTTCGGTTGAAGGCATCACATTGCACAACCACCACCGGACGTCGATAACCCTGCTCAGAACCACGCGGCTCAAGCAGTTCAGCCCACCATATTCCACCTTGTTTGATCACCAGCTTTCGTCCCCCAAAGTGCGGGTTTGCATAGACAGCAATACAGAATCAATACCAGGTTGTTTATCGGAATATACTTCATTGAGACGGGCAGTGATGGCCTCAGTATCGTAACGCCCAATGAAGGCCTGCACAGAGCGCGCATAGAGTTGGCTGCGGCTGATGCCTAAATTGGCTGCCAGATGATCAGCTTTTTCGAACAAAGCGTCAGATAAGGAAATCGCGGTTTTCATGAGGACAGTATAACCCTGGGTTATACCAAACGTCAAGTGCAACACTATCTGAGTGCAACGCTGGCTGAAATGGAATGTTTAGCCTTGATCCTTCGGGAGATTTGGGCGAGTGCTGCGGGCCGGGCTGCAAATTCTAGAACGCACGCAGCGGCGTGCGTTTGGACTCTCACATTATTTGGTGGTGGAGAAGATAGAAGGATCGTGCAACTGTTCTTGACAACACTCCACTTCGTTGATATTATTCACTACATGAATAACTCTTATTCACCGCCTGAATATTATTATCAACGATGGCTGACCCCTACTCTGCGCGCCGCTAGTGAGGATCACCCGGTTGTCGTTCTAACCGGCGCCCGGCAAGTGGGGAAAAGCTCACTGCTTTTGAATGCCGACCCGTTTCGCCAATGGCGTTACCTCACGATGGATGATTTTGACGTGCTCCAACAGGCACGCGAATATCCAGATGCGCTTTGGGCGGGTACAGAGCAAATCGTAATCGACGAAGTTCAAAAAGCACCAGAAGTTTTACTAGCCGTAAAACGGGCAGTTGACAACCATCCAGGCAAGTTTCGTTTTATACTATCAGGTTCTGCCAACCTGCTGTTGATGCGTCAGGTCGGTGAAAGTCTGGCTGGGCGTGCAGTATATTTTGTACTATCGCCCCTGGCATTGGGAGAGCGCAATCAAGTTTCACCCCCCGATATTTTGTCACATGCTCTGCGCGGAGATTGGCTTGTTGAAACTTCACTGGCTCATACCCCCCCTGACCCGGTTCCAATATTACTGCAAGGATCAATGCCTGCTCTTTTGCGCCTGGATAAACCATCGGCCTGGGTACGTTGGTGGGATGGCTATGTAAGCACTTACCTGGAACGCGACTTGCGTCAGATCTCGCAAATTAGTGCCTTGCTTGATTTTCGCCGCGTGATGGAATTTTTAGCGCTGCGCACAGGTCAGCTT
>JBDRGC010000309.1:0-6931 GCA_043818215.1 Chloroflexota bacterium
CAAGTATAAATAACATACACAGCACATTCTCCTTAAATCAACAGAACATTCACATTTTATCTTATCATATCCGAAACCTTCCCTTTCGTTTTTCTCTCATCAACGTAGTATGTTTGGGATATTCTTCGGGCAGCACAACCCATGATTAGGCAGATGCAAATCTGAATAATACCATATTGTTTGTCTATACAAATATTTCCGGAATAAACCTCCTTGCCAATCGGATGTACTTAAAAAACTGTGTGAAAATGATATTTCATTTCTAAAAAGCAGTCCATGTTTTTAATAAAAATAGTTACCGAAATTATCCAACAAATATCTGGCTACCAAGTCACTCGCGGCATAAAAAACACCGTAATAACCCCGATTGACAGCAGAGGTATAAAAGCCGCCATCAAGATTATGCCGCGCGGCTTCAAGCATCTCTTGAGCGTGCTTCACGTAGAGCGATACTACCCGTTGCCGGGCCAGGATTTCTTCAGCCATACGACTCAACTCCTGTTACCAAGTTTGCACGACGCAGACTCCGCCCAACGGGGGGGATTTCTCTGCTGACCTGCTGGCCAGGTTTTCCCGAAGGACACACCTGCACTCCCGGAAAGACACTGGGACGATGTGCGTACGGCGCAAGTGCGCAGTCCCCAGATACCGGGATGGTATGCCTGCATAGGTATCGGGCCGATGTGGTCAGGTGGGACTTCCACCCACTGGGTAATATTGACCAATTTCTTAGAGGGTTCTTCTCCTTTCTCTATTCCCAGGGTCTCGGATTTATCTCGACACGAGCAACTTGGGTTGGGCCGCCGTTCGTTGGAAATATGTTTTGCATTAGCCAAAACCCTTAGCTTTTCGGTCAAGCCTTCTCACCTTCTGCAAATAATTGATCGTTCGTAGATCAATATCCTGGGGGTATTCATACCCTAAACTTTTACCAACTTCGATAGCAACTTTACGAAACAAGGAAACCGTCGTATACATTGCTTCCCAATTCTCTTCTAGACCAAATCCCGTGTAGGTGGTTTCCAATTCTTCCCAAAGGTCTGGACGCAACCATTCTTTCAGTCGTTGCCCATATAGACCCGGTTTCACAGACCATTGATGGTCGATTTCAATATGCCATTCCAGCATAGGCAGTAAATGCTCGTGTTTCATGAAGTGATCAAGTATGTGTTTTGCTGCTACTATTTCTTCCCGCCACAGGAACTTTGCCACATAGATCGCTTCCAGAAAAAATACTTCAACGAATTCTTGATACTCATTTTCGGTTGGCGGGGTTGGGATATATGCGGTATAGGTCGGTGGTTTTAGCCCGTTGGTTAGATCGTCCTTATCAAGCAGAACCAAATATCCCGCATCGAATTCATCTGGAAGTTTCGGTTTAGCTACCACTTGTTGAAGAATTTCTACTGACCAAAGTGTGAAATCGATTTTTAGACCGTTCTCGTATTGGACAACATAAGCCGTTTTTGGATTGCCATCATAGGATTCGAGGGGGTCGCGATACAAAACCAATACCGGTCCAAATGCATCTAACTAGGCTCTACTCTCATGAAAAGAAAGAATATCGCCTACAACCAAAATGACATCGTAGTCAGAAAATATATCGCTTGACGAATTGGGGATTGCGCGGGAGCTAGTCAATAACACCGCCCGAACGTTCGATTGTTGATTCGCCCACTGAATCAAACCATCTATTATTTCTTGATCTTGCTCTATGCTCATCTATAGTTTCGCCTATGATAACTTATGAATATTTCACGCGGCCCAACCCATGATTAGGCAAACGCAAATCTTAATAACACCTATATTGAACGAATATCTGGCTAACAAGGCATTCGCCGCGATAAGACACCGTAATAAGCCCGATTGACAGCAGAGGCATAAAAGCCGCCATCAAGATTATGCCGCGCGACTTCGAGCATCTCTTGAGCGTGCTTCACGTAGAGCGATACTACCCGTTGCCGGGCCAGGATTTCTTCAGCCATACGACTTAACTCCTGAGAATAGTGTATAAGAATTTGGAGGAAATGACAAGGGCCATATCACTGAATGAATGGCTGCCGCTTGACACCATTCTTCCCTTCGGTATAATCCCTTCTTGTAAGTCGAATTTGCAAATTCGACCTACGGAGGAGAGAATGAGGCTGACCCTTGGAGATGCTATATGTTAGACATCAACTTGATTCGCGAAAACCCTGACTTGGTGCGCACAGCCCTGGAAAAACGGCACGCGGATAACACGCCGGTTGACCAGGTTTTGGGCCTGGACCTGCAACGCCGCACCATTCTTCAGGAAGTCGAAACCCTGAAAGCAGAACGCAATCAGGTTTCGAAAGAGATTGGCCGCATGAAAAATCCCGAGGAGCGGCAGGCTAAAATTGCGGCCATGCGCGCCGTGGGAGACAAGATCAGCGGCCTGGATGATGATCTACGGGAGGTGCAAGCTGAACTCCACGCCGTGATGTCCACCCTTCCCAATATCCCGGATGACCGCACTCCGCCAGGGGCCGACGAGAGCGAAAATGTGGTCCTCAAAACCGTGGGGCAGATCCCCGAATTCGACTTCGAACCCAAGCCCCACTGGGACATCGGCCCCGAACTGGGCATCATCGACTTCGAGCGCGGTGTCAAGATCACCGGTTCGCGTTTCTATGTACTCAGCGGAGCCGGGGCGCGTTTGCAGCGTGCCCTGATCGCTTTCATGCTCGACTTGCACATCCGCCAGGGCTACACCGAGAAGTACACCCCCTTTATGGTCAAAACCGAGACTGTCTTCGGGGCCGGGCAGCTTCCCAAGTTCGCCGACAACCTGTACAAAGATCACGAGGAAGACCTGTACCTTGTGCCCACTGCCGAAGTGCCCCTGACCGGGCTGCATAGCGACGAGATCATCCCTGAAGCCGACCTCCCCCTGCGCTACACGGCCTACACGCCCTGCTTCCGCCGCGAGAAAATGAGCGCCGGGCGGGACGTGCGGGGCATCAAACGCGGCCACCAGTTCGACAAAGTCGAGATGTACATGTTCGTCAAGCCCGAAGATTCACCGGCAGCATTCGAAAAAATGATGGCGGATGCCGAACAGGTTTGTGTCGAACTGGAACTGCCTTACCGCATTCACCAGCTTTGCACGGGTGATCTGGGCTTCGGGGCCAGCATCACCTACGATATCGAGGTTTGGGCTGCGGGCTGCAATGAGTGGCTGGAGGTCTCGTCGGTATCGAACGCGACCGATTTCCAGGCCCGGCGGGCGAATATCCGCTACCGGCCTGAGGGGGGCGGCAAAGCTCAGTTTGTGCATACCCTCAACGGATCGGGACTGGGGATGCCGCGCACCCTGATCGCCATTCTGGAAAATTATCAGCAGGCCGATGGCTCGGTACTTGTCCCCGATGTATTGCACCCCTGGATGGGCGGTATCGAGGTCATTAGAGCAGGAACCAGTAAACCAGGAAACCAGGAAACCAGGAAACCAGGAATCAGGATAACTGATTTACTGATCTACTGATCTACTGGTTTCCTGATCTACTGATCTACTGGTTTCCTGATCTACTGATCTACTGATCTACTGATCCCCAACCCCCAACAAAGGAGTCTCTCTTGGCACCCTGGCTTCAAACCACCCTCAACGTTCTCACCACCCTTACTATGCTGTTTGGGTTGTTCGGTCTGGTCATCCCCATTTTCCCCGGCAACGTGGTTATATGGGTAGCCGCTCTGATCTACGGCTTGATTTTCGGATTCGGCATTCTGGGCGGCATCATGTTTGCTATCATCACCCTGCTGATGTTGGCGGCTGTCTTTGCTGATAACTTTTTTATGGGCGCCAAAGCCCGCGAACAGGGAGCGGCATGGGGTTCGATCATCCTGGCTTTGATTGGTGGCGTGATTGGAACTTTTGCATTTCCCCCCATTGGCGGCCTCATCGCCGCCCCACTGGTACTCTATTTGATGGAATTCCGCCGCCTCAGGGATTCTGCCGAGGCCACGAAGATAGTCAGAGCATTGCTCACAGGGTGGGGGCTGGCCTTTGTGGTGCGATTCGGCCTGGGGGTTGTGATGTTCGGCTTGTGGGGAGTGTGGGCGTTTTTTGCTTGAGAGAGGACAGAGGATAGAGGGCAGAGGGCAGAGGGCAGAGGACAGAGGGCAGAGGACAGAGGGCAGAGGACGGAGGACAGAGGACAGAGGATAAACCGCTATCGGTCTCCGGTCTTCGGTCTCCGGTCTTCGGTGTCCGGTCTTCGGTCTTCGGTCGGTTTATTCCGGCTTGAAAAAAGTCATCCCCACCCCTATGCGTTCCAGTCCTTGCTCGGCCCAATACTCTATCAAAGCCGAATCTCCATCTAAAGCATCTAACAATGTTGGAATAGAGCGGTGATCGCCAATTACCGCCAGGGTGCGGGCGGCCTCCAATCTTGCAGGATGGAGGCCATTTTTCATTATCTCGAGCAGAGCAGGGACTGCATCTGCTCCGATGGCCCCCAAAGCATCCGCTGCCAGACGAGCGGTCAGGCGGTCATCATCATTCAGCGCGGCGATCAAGTCGGGGATGGATTTGCTATCGGGCTGCTGACTCAACCCCAGGGCGGCGCACTGCCGCACGGCAGGGTCGGGGTCATGCAGGGCTTCCCGGAGCCGAGACGGAATCTGGGGGTCTGAGATTGCGGCCAGAGTCCGCACAGCCCACCAGCGGGAATCAGTATCGGGGGAAGCCAGCAAATCCAGCAAAGCGGGAATGGCATCTGCTCCCAGGGCGGCAACCCCCTGCGCGGCGGCTTCGGCGCGAGCGTAGTCTCCAGAGGTAATGGCAGAGGTCAGGAATTGGAGGTGGGTCACTGAGAGTGAACAGTCAATGTCATTAAGTTAAGGGTTGGTGTCTGTCGGATCACGGATCCGACAGGAGCAAAAATGGTTTTTTCTTGCCTGCTCCAGGCGGATTCGTAATCCGCCGATGGCTAAACTTAATGACATTGAGTGAACAGTAAACAAGGTAAACAAGGTAAACAAGGTATACAGGGTATACAATATGTCATGCTACTTTGTATACCATGTTTACCTTGTTTACCCTGTTTACCCTGACTTTTCACTTCTCCGGCGGAGGAATGGGCAAATCATCCACAGCGGTATCCACCCATTTATCGCCCTCGTCGATCAGCATGACGGGGATATCGTCACGGATGGGATATTTTCGACCGCAATCCTGACAGATAAACCATGATTCTTTGTAATGATCCAGCAAGCCGTCCGTTTCACGTACACATGCCGGGCAGCGCAGGATTTCGAGCAGTTCTTGACTTACCATAGTATATTCTCCTGATTTGAGATTGGGGATTGGGGATTGGGGATTAGAGATTAGAGATTGGTAATTAGAGATTAGTGATTAGAGACTGGGGGAATCGTACAAACACACAATGTGAACACGAGAAGCGTTTCCGCAAAAATATTTTTACGGTTTCAAAAAGGGGGAGGCAGCGGGTCACCGTGATCCATGTAAGACTCAATCAATTTTCTGGCTACATCTTGAGCAATTTCCATTGTCTCAGCAATAGTGCGTCCCTGCGCGATTAATCCTTGCAGGTCGTCACTGGTGGCCAGGTAGCCACCCTCATCTAGAGGTTCAATGCAAATGTCCAAAAAAACCTCGCTCATTGATACAACCTCCAATCTCCAATCTCCAGTCTCCAATCTCCAGTCTCCAATCTCCAGTCTCCAATCACCGACACGCCTCCCGCCAGGCATCCAGATCCCAGTTTTTCTTCAGCCAATCGAAGTTCATGGCATTGGCCTGGGAGCAAAAGTCATCCGGCGACAGTTCGTATTCTACCCCAAAAACTGCTTTCCCGGTCTGCACGAAGGGGAGCAGGGCGTCACATTCGTCATAATAGAAACACGATTCGTTGAGCGCCCAATCGAAGTAAGGCAGCAAGTCATCGATTTGCTCCAGATCGTTTTTCAGGCCGATGGAGAGGCCGCGGGCATGGGCCTGTTCTGCAAGCCAGATATTGTAAACGATCTGATCTTGATAGGTGAGAGGAAAACCGGCATCGTTGCCATCTTCGTAGGCATTGACATTATCAGGTTCGACGCCATCGCAATTTTTCTGCACGGCGGCATCCAAACGGGCACCCATGAGCGGGCCGAGCACATCCAATTGGCGAATATCGAGCCAGTATTCGCCCTCCCAACCCTCCAGTGGCTCCCCAATCACCGGGGCGGGGAATTGGCCGGCATCGTCGCGCCACTCTTCCCAACTGCCGGCACTTAAATAGCAGATCACGATTCGTCCGTCGGCGTGAAGTTGGTCGATGACGTTTTGGGGGGTGTCGAAGAGGTCGATATCGTACATCTGCACATCGAAGGATGTATCGATATCCCCGCTTAGCTGCCACTGCCAGCTTGTGCCGGGGGCTGGCTGCCACCAATCTAGCATTCCTTCGCTGGCGGAAATTGCAGGCAAGTACACGTTTTCAGTTGAGCCGGGCGCGCTTGACTCGGACTGCATATCGGCTGTTGCGTGGCTGCAAGCCGCGCAGATCATCATCAGCGCCGCGCACCCAAAAAACATGAAAATGTTCGAGATTTTATTCATTGGAGTATCCTGTGCAGTTTTGAGACTTTTGGGCGACTAAAGTCACAGCAACGAAATGCCCGAAGTCCACCTCCGTGGACTGTTGCAAGCCTGCCTCCGCAGGCTTCGTGCTCCTGTTGCCGTGACTTTCGCATAGCATCCCCGCAGGGGGTTAGTCGCTGGTGGATAGCGCAAACTTGACATTGTCAAAGTAGTTACTTACTTATGTTACGCAGTTGATGGCTGCTGGGAAAGTTCAGATTGCAGCTTTTGCAATTCCTGAAATGCTTGCTGTAAAGCAGCAAAATACAATTGAGCCTTCAACTGGTAGTGATTTTTGTTCGTTTGTACCTTCAACAATTCAAT
>JBDRGC010000310.1:0-8232 GCA_043818215.1 Chloroflexota bacterium
CCCGGTCGCCGAAGTTCTCCCCGAACCAGTTGAGATCGAGGCGGAGATAACAGACGAATTTCCTGAATGGTTAGACGAACTTAGCGAAGAAGAACCCTTCGCAGCCGAGGCAATCGAAGCCCTGGTTGTCGAAGAAGCTGCTTCCCCCATCGACCTGGACGATGCCGACGCGGCCCTGGCTTGGCTAGAAAGTCTGGCCGCTAAACAGGGCGTGGCTGAAGAAGAACTCATCACCCGCCCCGAAGACCGCATTGATACACCCCCTGATTGGGTGCAGAAAGCCGCCACCGCCGACCGACTCGAATGGCGGCAAGACATAGCAGAAGAAGCCCCGGCCGCGGAAACCCTACCTGAGCCCGAGGCGGAGGTCACGGTCGCCATTCCCGATTGGCTGCGAGACATAGCGGTCGAAGCCCCGGCCGCCGAAGCCCTACCTGAACCCGAGGCGGAGGTCACAGACGACATCCCTGATTGGCTACGAGATATGGGAGAAGAAGTCCCGGTCACCGAAGTTATCCCCAAACCTGTTGAGATCGAGGCGGAGATAACAGACGAACTTCCTGAATGGTTAGCCGAACTCAGCGAAGAAGAACCCGTTGCAGCCGAGGTAGAGAAACTTCCCGCCTGGGTACAAGAAACACTCGTCACCGAGGCACAACCCATCGAGGCACCAGAAGAAGAAACGAAACCAGAAGTCGCAGAAGAATTTGTAACTGACGAAATTCCTGACTGGTTACGCGAGAGCACTATAGCTGAGTCATATCAGGAAGAAACCTCCGCTCTCACGGCAGAAATCGACTCCACCATCGGACCTGAAGCCAAAGAAATCCCCGCGGAGTTGCCAGAACCCATCACAGCGGAGACTGAGGCTAAACTTATCTCACTCCCGCTCGACGAAGAAGAACCCACGGAAATTCTCCCGGAAGAGGAAACATCTGAACCGACCTTTAAGGCCGAAGCTAAAATCGAGCCACCAGCCTGGGTGCTGGAAGGCGAAGCCCCTAAGGACGAAGTCTACGAGTGGATCCCACACTACGCTAAGCGGGAAGTTACAGCCAAAGCCGATGAGTTACTTGATATCAACGCGGCTTCAATGATCCAGCTCGAACGGCTGCCATCTCTGGGCTTCCGCAGGGCGCAGAGCATCGTCGCCTACCGGGATGAGCACGGAGAATTCGGCAAAATCGAAGACCTGCTGGATGTCCCCGGGATGGATGCTGAAACGCTGGCAACGATCAAGTCGCAGACCACCGTCAAAGCCCCCGAGAAAACCGCACCACCAACCCCCGTGATTCCCGAAATCGTGCCTGAGGACGAGCATCACATCAAGCAATTGGAGGCCCAGAATCTCCTGGCCCACGGTGATATCGACAGCGCTATAAAAAAGTACGGGCAATTGATCAAAAAAGGCAAACGCCTTGACGATATAATCACCGACCTGGATCAGGCTATATACCGACATCCCATGGACATCTCGATCCTGCAAGCCCTGGGTGACGCTTATATGCGCGCCGGCCAACTTCAGGATGCGTTGGACGTGTACAGCAAAGCGGAGGAGTTACTGCGATAACTCACCCCCTTGTAGACATGAAGAGTGAAGAGTGAAGCGTGAGGCGTGAAATGGAAATGACGTCTCACGCTTCACGTTTTACGTTTCACGTTTCACGCATCACTCACTAGTATTATTGGAGCCAACAATGGAAAAAACTCTAGTGCTCATTAAACCCGACGCCGTACAACGCGGCCTGATTGGTGAAATAACCGCCCGGTTAGAACGCCGCGGCCTGCGCCTGGTGGCGGCTAAATTCCTGCAAGTTAGTCATGAATTGGCTGAAACTCATTACACCATTCACAAAGGTAAGCCTTTCTATGTCCCCCTGATCGAATACATCACTTCTTCCCCCGTGATGGCGATGGTGTGGGAAGGCCCCAACGGGGTGGCAGCCGTGCGCCAGACCATGGGCGTCACCCGTCCCACCGAGGCCGCTCCCGGTTCCGTCCGCCACGATTTCGGCCTGGAAGTGGGCCGCAACCTGACCCACGCATCGGACTCGGTCGAGAACGGCGAGAAGGAAGCCGCGCTGTGGTTCAGACCTGAGGAGTTAATCGAGTGGGGGCGGGCGATTGATGAGTGGGTGTTCGAGGGGTAGAGAATGGACACATTTGCACATTCCACGCCGACAAGTAATATCAATCCAGGAAACCGGTTCCTTCGAGGAACCGGTTTCTTTTTTTCGTAACTGCTCAGGTTACAGCCAGATGCACGACAATGGAACGCGGGGCAACATCGGCATACGCCCCCCGGCCCCCAATCCCTTCGGCAGGCTCCCCACTTCCTCCGGCCGGTGACTTCGCATGACACGTCTGGGAGAGACACTTCCGTTTTTGAGTCTCTCTACATCAAAGCCAAAACGGAAGAACTGCCCCCCCAGAATTGGGGGTCGGGGGGCATACCGTAAATTTTGAGATAATACCCAAAATTCAAAGGCTGGAAATCAGCGGCGTCTCCGCTTGGAAGACTTGCGAGAGGGAGGCGCGTCCTGAGGCCCATAGCGCGAGACACCCGCAAAACGATACACCAGCGAATATAAGATAATCAGCACCACGAAGCCCAGCACAGAAATGAGCAATGCCACCCCCAAACGGGCAAAAAGGTAGGGATATTGGGCCGGGCCTCTAAACTCTCGCGGAACCGGTACCCAATGATTGATCATATTAGCCTCCATCAGCAAAGACGCGCCTGCGTACGACATAAGGGGAATCAAAATCAGCATCAGGCACCCAATCCCCCGCCACACAGGGTGAATCTTCCAGGGGCGTTCCTTGCGCGGTTGTTGGTACTGAGTAAACTTAGCCATCTACCACCTCCATCTGGCTTGCCTTTTCTATGGCATCCACAATTTTGTAATAACCTGTGCAGCGGCATAAATTGCCGGTGATCGCCTGCCGGATTTCATCACGGGTGGGTTTAGGTCGCTCCTCGAGCAATTTGGCAGCGGCCATCACAAATCCTGGCGTGCAATAACCACATTGCACCGCGCCGGCATGGATGAAGGCATCCTGCACCGGATGCAACCGCTCAGGGCTGGCTAATCCCTCCACAGTGACAATCTCAGCCTCATGAGCGCGCGGCGCCGGAACCAGGCAGCTCATCACAGCCATGCCATCCATGAACACCGTACACGCACCGCACTCACCCTCGGCACAACCTTCTTTGGTGCCGATCAAACCGGCTTCATCGCGCAGCAAATCCAAAAGCCGCTTATTATGAGTATTTGTAAACGTGTACACCTGCCCATTGATGCGGGTGACGATGGTAGACTCCGCGGCGTGATCACTGCGACCAGGGATTCGAGGGGCCTCCCCGGAGTATTCCTGCCCCCACAGGAGCACCGGATCGGAGGGGAAGGCAGCCCGCTCCTGCCCGTGGGAGATGGCGCGCAGCCCACGGGAGGTCAAGACGCGCACCATCTCCCGCCGGTAAGCCGCCGACCCACGGATATCGTCAATGGGATGTGCGGCCCGCATGGCAAGTATTGCCGCTTCCCCAATGGTAGCATCATCCAGCTTGCGGCCTTTCAGATAAGCCTCTGCTTCCGGGGCGCGGGTGATCTTGGGGGTCACCGAACCCAACGTAATGACAACTTCGCCCACCGTCTTTTCATCCCAGGTCACCACAAGAGAAACATTCACCACCGAAATGGCCTGAGCCTGGCGCAAACCTAATTTGAGGAAGATGCCACGCTGATTCTCTCGCAGCGCTGGGAAAGAAATATCTACCAGCATCTCATCGAGGCGCAAAATGGTTTTCCGCACCCCGAGGTAAAACTCGTTCAGCGGAACAACCCGCTCCCCGCCCAGGGAGCGCAGTGTAACACTGGCGCCCATCGCCATGAGTGGAGAAATCGTGTCATTAGCTGGTGAGGCGGTGATCAAATTCCCCGCCACTGTCCCACGATTGCGGATTTGGGGTGCGCCCACTCCCCAGGTCGCCTGCGCCAACGGGAAGGTCTGTTCACGGATCAATTTCGAGCCGACACAATGATTATGAGTTACCAACGGGCCGATGTGAATCGCGCCGTCTTCATCCAATACTATTTGGTCGAGGCCGGGAATGCGGGTCACGTCGATTAGAATTTCAATGCCTGTGTAAACCCCGCGCTCGATTTGCAGCATCAAATCTGTAGCTCCTGCCACAATGCGGGCGCGCTCTCCGTACTCGTTTAGTATTTGCAGCACATCATCAATGCTGGCTGCGTTGATATATCTTTGCCACATGGTTATCTCCAAATAAATCATTTGCGATTTGGAAAATCGCACTACAATTACTGCGCATGCTTTCCATCTCCGCTGCCAGCGTGCAACATGACTATTTCTGCCAGGATACTGAGGGCAATCTCTTTGGCTGTCTCGGTGTTGATGCGAAACCCTATCGGCGTGCGATTTGGAAAATCGCACTACAATTACTGCGTATGCTTTCCATCTCCGCCGGTGCATAGAATGACGATTTCCGCCAGAATGCTGAGGGCAATCTCCTTAGCTTTCTCAGCATAAATCAGTTGCGATTTGGAAAATCGCACTACAATTACTGCGTATGCTTTCCATCTCCGCCAGCGCGCAGCATGACGATTTCCGCCAGGATGCTGAGGGCAATCTCTTTGGCTGTCTCGGCGTTGATGCGCAATCCAATTGGTGAATGAACACGGGCGAGTTTTTCCGGGGTCACTCCGGCGTCCAGCAATTGCCGGCTGGTGGCAGCCCAGCGCCGCAGCGAGCCAATGACGCCAATATAAGCAGCCTCGCTATCCAGCAAGGCTGGAAGTCCAATTACATCCACATCAACCCCGCGGGTGGTTAACACAATATAAGTCCGGGGGTCAATTGCCAGGTGTTGGGGCAATTCCGCGATTGGAAGCGGATAATACGAATCCGCATCGGGAACTGCTTCGGGGGTACAGAACCCGGGACGGTCATCGCTCACCGCAACCCGGAATCCCAACCAGCTGCCCAAATGTGCGACTTCTTTTCCAACGTGGCCGCTGCCCACAACGACAAGCAATGGCCGCGGCACAAGGGGGTCCACGAAAATCTCCAATTGGCCACCACACACCCCTGGGTCTCCGCGTTCAGGGTCTAGCATAGAGTATTCTAACATGCGAGGTCTCCCTTCGTTCAAAGCTTCTAAAGCATTCGCAAGTACCCGGTGTTCCACTTCACCGCCACCGACTGTGCCGATAAAGCTCCCGTCGGGGTAAACCAGCATCTTGCTGCCCACGTGGCGCGGTGTCGAGCCGCGGCTGACGACGATGGTACACAGCACTCCCAAGCCCCCACCTGTTTCTAATTCGGTCAGTGCATTATAAATCGATGTCATGAGGCGGCCTCCAACCGCAAGCAAACCTGGCAATAGCGCAAAAGTCGCACATTACTTGACAGCAGACAGCAGACCGCCAAAACCGGGCAACTGGAGATAGTTTCGCATCGCTGTGGGGGCTGCCAGCATTGAGTCTCCGCAAGGGAACGGTGGTCGGTAGTCAGTCAATGTCATTAAGTTAAGCCATCGGCGGATTACGAATCCGCCTGGAGCGTGCAAGAACCCCGATTTTGCTCCTGTCGGATCCGTCCCACAAGGGGATGCTACGCAATGATCCGACAGCCACCGACTCTTAACTTAATGACATTGGGTTCGCAGTCACGACTATAGTCGTCTGTGCCGCGCAACCAGCGACTGAAGTCGTCACTACGAGCCAAAAACGTATCCTCTTCAAAAGTAAGGGGAGATGTAGCCGAGATTTCCGTATCTCGCCCCGCACGGGGTACCCTGGCACCGCCCGCCAGGGCAGGCGTGGAAACCCCGCCTACAATGGTTTTTACCCTGCAATATGGAGAGGATACCCAAAAACATTATCTGAACATCTACAGAAAACTACGTCACCCTGTTTTCTGATACAAGGTGCGAACACGCTCCAATAGCCATTTGGCTTCTTTGGTAGCACCTCGAGATTTGGCATAGTGCGCAGCATGTTCGTATTGCCGGGCAGCTTCGTATAAAGCTCCAGCCTCTTCGAGATGGTTAGCAGCCATAACCTGAAATTTTGGATCAAGGCGAATGATCATCCAACGCGCGACGGCGCGATGGTATTGGCGAAGGTATTTGTGCGGTATCAGACTGTAAGCGACTTCACGCAAGAGAGAGTGCTTGAAAATATATTCCTGATCGTCAGAAAAACGAGTTCCCGCCCGAGGAAAAGCCAGCTCGGCCTGCACTAACTGACGCAGGGCATCTTGGACCACACGTTCGAGTACAGATGGGGCTAATTTCAAAAGACCTGTTCCGGTACTCGAAACTGATCGCGCGGCCGCCAATACTGCTCCTACCCAAAATACGCGCCCAACCACTGATGCCAACAAAGCCACCATGCGTGCATCTCGTGGAAGATCATCCAATCGCGATTGCAGCATCGCCCGCAACGTATCGGGAGGCCGGGCGCGCAGACGAGCGATCATCTCCTGAGGCGAATTCGTCAAACCGGACTTCACCAGTCCCTTGACCATTTCCTCCAAAAAGTATGGGTTGCCATCGGAGCGGTGCGCCAATTCAAGCCTGACATCCTTTGGCAGGTCACGCAGATCGGGATAAGCGGCAGCGACGATTTCAGCTTTCATGGGCAATGGGCTAAGCGAGATTATATAAGCCACATTTGCCCACCGGGGATGCTCACGAAAAAATTGGGGGCGGCTTCCAGCCAAAATCAACAATGGCAAAGGCTCAGTCCCCGGTTCGAGAAGGAAAGCTAACAAATCCAGGCTGACACTATCTGCCCAATGTAAGTCATCCAACAGCAATACTGTTGGGCGCGCAAGACATGCCCGACGCAGAAGTTCGCGAGTGAGGCTGAAAACCCGTTGTACGCGAGCCTGGGGGTCATTTTCACATATAGCCAGATACTTACTGGCCGGCCATGTGATTCCGGTCAGGCTACCAATTAGATGAGCAGCTTCAACTGCGCTTTCAGGCCCAATTTGCAATCCCCATAAACCCTGAACGCCTAACATGAATTTCTCCCTGGCGTCATCAGGGGAATCGTTGTCTTGCAAACCAAAGCGATTATGCCACAAAGACTTCCATAAATAAAATGGAACGCGGGATGTCTGAGCCAAAGCACGGGCCGAGATCATACTAAGGTTTGGCTCAGAATCCTCCAATTGGATGGCACACTCCATCAACAGGCGCGATTTCCCTATCCCCGCGTCTCCAATCACTACTGTCAGAGTCGGACGGTCAGAACGAATAGCCTGTTGATAAAGCGAGGCCAACTTTAGCAACTCAGTCTCGCGCGCCACCATGCGAGTATCTAAGCTGTCTTCGCTCCGGTAGCGAACCTTAGTAGGATGTCCCAACCGCCCCTCAACCATATAAGCAGCGAATGGCTCTGTTTTACCCTTCAACACCAGAGGTAAAAGATGATGAACTTTAAAAACATCTCTTACCAGTCGATACGTACTTTCGCTGATCACCACTGTACCTGGGTCAGCCGCCTGCTCCAAACGCTTGGCGACATTGACCGTGTCACCCATAACGGTATATTCGTCCTTCACCCCCACGTAGCCGGACAATACATATCCAGTATTAACGCCCACGCTCATCATGAGTTCGCTGGACACAAGACTGGGCGACTCTTTTCTGTATTCTGCCAGGGAATCCAATAAAGCAATTCCAGCGGCTACTGACTGTTCGGCATCGTTTTCTCCCGCAAAGGGGGCACCCCACACCGCCATCACACCGTCGCCAAGATGCTTATCCACATAACCGCCATATACTTTTATGACCGTGTCTAACCGCAGCCAAACGTCTTTAATCAAGTCGCTGACAGACTCAAAGTCCATGCGCTCAGACAGGGCAGTGAAGCCGCGCACATCAGCGAATAATACCGAGGCCCACCGGCGTTCTTCGGGGTAGCGTTGTGTGGTGGATGGAGATGTCATGGGGAGCCTGGGGCGTGGGGCGTTAGGGGTTAGGGGTTAGGGGTGAAATCTAGCGAATTATATCAGGGAGGAAATGGAGATGAGTAAGATAATCATTGAAAACTCATCCCAAAAATCTTGTTGACCAATTGGCACTTAATGCTGTATTATACTTACAAAGGGCGTAAAGCACCATTTTATGAGACGCGGAAAAAACATAAAAATGGTAAGCGTTCAGATCTCTGATGAAATAGAACGCGGACACTT
>JBDRGC010000311.1:0-7918 GCA_043818215.1 Chloroflexota bacterium
ACCTACAACCCCCAATCTCCAATCCCCAACCTCCAATCTCCCCCCTCCCACCCCCAATCTCCACGCTCCAAGCTCCAATCTTCAATCCCCCCCCATTACCCATTCTCCCCCCACCATCGTCGCCTCTGGGCGGATGTCCCGCAGTTCGTCCGCCAGACATAAGATAGGGCCGCGCGCTCCCCCCAGTATTCATCGGCCATCAGCATATCCGAGGTGGCGTGAATGGGCTGCATCGAGGCGGTGATACCCAATTCGGCCAGCTTGTGTACATCCTGCGGGTGGAGAAGTTGCACGTGTTCGATGCGATGCCGCAAACGTGTGCCGACCGCCTCCGGCAAACCGCCCTTAGCTTGCTGCTGTTCATAATCGCGCAACTGTTCGAAGGCCTTGAGCACTTCACGGTTGGCGCGGTCGCCGATGGCGTGGACGGCCATTGGTAAGTAGTTATCAGCCGCCAGCCGTCCGTGTTCGAATAATTCTACGGCCCTCATCAGGAGCATGCCCCGGTCGGCGGAGGCATTCTCGTAAGGCTGGAGCAGGGCGGCGGTATGCGGCCCCAACGCTCCGTCGGCGAAGGCCTTCACGCTCCCGATGCGCAGCCAATCATCCCCGAAGCCGCCCCGCAGACCCAACTCGGCGGCCTGCGGCAGGGCCTCCAATGGGATGCTTTTGATCACGCGCAGGCGTAGATCACCCTCCGCATGGAGAGCTTGCAGGGCCGCGAAACATGTCTGACGGTCGAAATCATGCCCGCCGGTCACTCCCATGCTCCACAGCGCGGACTGTGCTCCACGAATCGCTTCGACAACTTCGGCCAGCGGTGGCTCTGGGATGACATCGGCAGCCAGCAGCATGGCTCCCTCGATGAGAATGCCAGCAGGGTTCCCGTGTCTATCACGCTGAATTACCCCACCGCCGGGGTCAGGAGTATTGGCATTGATATGCGCGGCTCGCAGGGCGGCGCTATTAACCCAGGCAGCGTGTAGCGACTTGGTCGTAAGGTATACAGGGTTGTCGGGAGCAACGGTATCTAAATCAACCGCGCGGCCGAATCCCTCCGGCCACTCATTTTGATTCCAGCCGTGGCCCAGAATCCATTTTCCGGGCGGAGTGGTGTGGGCGCGCTCTGCCACGCGGCGCAGGCATTCCTCGCGGGTGGGGGTTTCGCAATCGACATTTTTTAAACTGAGGGCGTAATGTTTCAGATGGATATGAGCGTCAGTCAGGCCGGGAATCACCGGGCGGCCTCCCAGGTTGTGGACGGTTGCCTGCACCCGAAAGTCCGCCAGAATCCGGTCGTCATCCCCGAGGGTCAGGATTCGCCCGTGGTCGATAACAAGCGCCGACGCGGTGGGAGTCTCCCGGTCTAGTGTGTAAATGCGAGCATTATAAAGTATGCGCATAGCCAGATAAAAAGAGCGGTGGTAGATAAGGGTTGAGTTGGTGGAGTACGTGTAAGGTTGGGCTGTGCTCAGCTCTCCGTAGTTACATTTTGGGCATACTGCGTTTTTCGAAAGCCATCTACGCCATATCGATAATAACTTTCATGGTTTTATCCCTCTGAGCATCAATAAAATGGTATGCCGCCAGGTATTCATCGAGAGTGAAATGTTTCGACAACAGGGGGGTCGTAATCACCGCTCCCGAATCGATCAGTTCAACGGCGCGCTCGTAATCTGGGCGCCGGTACATCAGCGTGCCACGCAGGTTGAGTTCGCGATCCTGCACCAATCCCAAGTCTACCCGCGGCTTATCGCCAAACACGCCGACGATCACAATCGTGCCGCCTTTTTGAATGTTCTCGATGGCGGCTGTCATCGTATCCACTGCCCCCACACATTCGAAGACCATATCGAATCCATCCGGGTAAAAGACAGATGCCGCGGCTTCTGCCAGAGTCTCTCTGGCAGCGTTGGAGATCGCACCTAAACCGCATAGCCGGGCAATTTCCAGCCGGTAATCACTCAAATCTGTAATAAGCACTTGCGCTCCATCTGCCCGTGTCACCTGACCTACCAGGTTTCCGATGGGGCCTGCCCCCAACACAGCTACGTTACGACCATTTAGTTTTCCAGCCCGTGAAACGGCATGGACTGCAACGGATACTGGTTCCACCAGTGCACCCTGTTCGAAGGAGAAGCTATCCGGCAGCGGGACGATCTTATCTGCGTCTGTTACCCAAAGCTCCTGCGCACAACCCGGAGCCTGAAAACCCTGCACTTTCAGGTTGTCGCAGATATGATAATCGCCGCGAAGGCAAGGCGCGCAGGCACCGCATACAATTTGCGGCATCGCGGTGACCTTCATCCCCGACCTCATACCCGTTACCCCCTCGCCTACCGATTCCAGCGTGGCTGAAAATTCGTGACCCTGTACAACCGGGTAGCTCGTATAGGGATGTTTGCCGTGGAAAACATGTACATCCGAGCCGCATACCCCGATGCACTGGATGCGAAGTAGTACTTCGCCAGGGCCGGGTTCGGGCGATTCGATCTCATGGATCACGATCTCGCCAGGGGCGGTCATCACTGCTTGTCTCATGGTTTCTTTCTCCTCGTCATAGTATCACCTCACCGCCCGTAGGGCACTATACTAAATAGGGGAGTAAGGTGGGCTTCTACCCTCTGCCCTCTACCCTCTACCCTCTACCCTCTACCCTCTGCCCTCTCGTTATACAACTCTCAACCAGCCGCCATCCACAAAATAGGTGGAACCGACGCAGTAGCTGGCGCGCGGGGAGCACAAGAACACAAAGAAGTGGGCCAGTTCTTCGGGGGAGGCGAATCGCTTGATGGGGGTGTATTTTTCAGCTACTCCTTGCAAATGTTGTTTCCAGGTTGTATCGGTGCCTCTGGTGAGTTGTTTGGCGGTTTTAACCCAGTCGGGGGTCTGCACCAAACCCGGGTTGACGCAGTTCACCCGGATATTATCGCCAATCACTTCATCCGAAAGAGTCTTGGAGAACATCATCAAGGCAGCCTTGGTCACATTGTAAATGGGTTCGTAATCGAGGGGCTGTTTCGCGCAGATGGAGGCGTTGTTGATGATCACCCCGCCGCCGCGTTGGCGCATAAAAGGCACCAGGCCCCGCGAGAGGCGCACAGCCGCCATAACATGCAGGTCCCAATAGTACTGCCACTTTTCATCGGGGGCTGTCATGATCTTTTCGTTACTGCCTGTTCCAGCATTGTTGATCAGGATATCCGCGCCGCCAAAAACTTCTTCCACCCTGGCGACCAGGTTTTCGATATCCTCCATGCTGGTCACATCTGTTTTCACCCCCAAGGTCTTAACCCCGTATCTCTCCCGTATTCGATGGGCCTCGCTTACTACGCGTTCTTCGTTGCGCGCACATAACACCAGGTGAACGCCCTCTTGTGCCAGGCCTCCAGCCACTGCCAGGCCAATCCCAACGCTTCCCCCGGTGATTACGGCGATTTGATCTTTGAGTCCCAGGTCCATACTTCCGCTCCTTCGGATGTATATACATAACGCATGTTACGCACTCGGTAAAAAAAAGTGGTTCAAATTTCATCCTCCCGAAGGACATTGGGACGATGTGAGTAGCGGTGTTCAGCGTATCGAAGGGTGGAGTTTGAACCCGTTCGCACCCTTCAACACCGTAACTGCGTTCGGTAACATGTCTATTAGTCCCATTGGCAATTGGATGTACCCAATCCGCCAATTCCGTTAATCCGTGCTCTCGTGTGGTGATAGCCAATCCGCCGCCTGTCTGCCGATAGTCAGGCAACCAAACTTCACTGTTGTCATTGCGAGGAACGTTCTGTGTGACGAAGCAATCTCGCACTTGCCAAGGGTGAGATTGCTCACCTGCACTGCGTTCCGGCGCAAGTGTCAGCGGTGAAGCTGCTTCGCAATGACACCATCCTGAAATATTCTCGCGAACAATGTGCCGGTACGGTGCAACGCAAATCTCGCAGGATAATCCTATAAAAACCGCTCAACCAGTGCGTTCAACTCTTCATCCGAATAGTAATAAACAGTGATAGTGCCACCCTTGCTCCCGTGTTTGAGGGATACTTTCGCACCCAGGCCGGTTCGCAAGCGATCTTCCAATGCCTTGATTTCGGGAGACGGGGCTGGCTTTGGCCTGGCCGGGGTTTTTTCACCGCTAAGTTTGCGCACCAGTTCTTCGGTTTGGCGCACGCTCAGGTTTTTCTGGGTGATAGTTTGCAGGGCCGCGGCCTGTGCCTGATGGTTGGACAGGGCCAGCAGGGCGCGGGCGTGGCCGGCGCTGATTTCGCCGTCCGTCAGGGCTTGCTGCACGCTGGGCGGCAGGTTGAGCAGGCGCAATGTGTTAGTAACTGCCACGCGGCTCTTGCCCACCTGTTTGGCGATCACGCCGTGAGAGAGACTAAAATCATCGACCAATTGACGGTAGGCTTCAGCCATCTCTAATGGGCTGAGGTCGGCGCGCTGCACGTTTTCGATCAGGGCCAGTTCCAGCCGCTCCTGCTCGCTGGTTTCCCGCACAATTACGGGGACGGTTTCAAGCCCTGCTTCTTTGGCCGCCAGCAGACGCCGCTCTCCGGCAATGAGAGTGTATTCCCCGGCCCGAGGCCCACCGCTGACGATCAACGGCTGGATGATGCCATGTTCCCTGATAGAGGCTGCCAACTCGGACAGTTCTTCGGTGTCGAAGCGGAGGCGCGGCTGGCGCGGGTTGGGGGTGATGCTAGTTACCGAAACTTCTGCCACCCCGCCGGGGGGCTGCCGGGGTGGGGCGTTGTCCCCCATGGGGATGAGGGCGTCTAATCCTTTTCCAAGACCGGGTCGTTTACGGGGCATAAGGTTTACTCTTTTTGATTGGTCAGTAATTCCTGTTATGGAATTTGTAGTAACGACTTGAGTCGTCTATGCTGCATAACAAAGTTTTACCTGCGAGTTTTTACTCACACGCTACTATCAAACTCCGCTGCGCGTCTCAAAGCCAAAAACACTTCTTTGAGCGGTTGATTAACCGCACTATCGGGCTCTGATAAAACAAGTTCCTGGTATGCTTCGAGAAAATCGAGTCTTAGCCTATGGAATAAATGCAGAAAGTGGCGCAAAAATCTTATGCAATCCAGGATTACAAACTCAATTCCTCCGGTCTCACGATAAAGAGAAGTGGCATATTCAGCAATATCAATATCGATCCTTCCTGTTGTGATGAAAATGTAGTTATCGATTCTCATACCTGAGTGTGCAACTTTTTGAATTGCAAAATCAATATCCGACTTCGTGACATCCTTTGCCTTCATCTCGTAACTCGTAATTACGTTTTCGTCATCGATAAGTGTAATTTCCAAATCGCCAAGCGCACCTGTTTGCAAATCTGCGGCATTATGAGCAAATAGTGACCTCGCTTGTTCACCGAGAGGCTGCGATGCGGCTTGATAAGCGGCGGCTACAACAAGCAAAGGAAGGCGGCTGGATTTCGGGCTTTGCAAATGCTGTGAAATCAAACTAACAATTTCTTCGGTTGACAATGGAACGCTGTTGTAAGATGTCCCCAATTCTTGAAGAAGCTGTTGGAGTCTCCCTTCCTGTTCTTGTTTCAGAATCAGAAGTTGACGAATTGTTTCTGTAAGGAGGTCATCTGCCGTTACCCTGTCCCGATATACATCATCGAGAAGCTGAATTGTATCTTCGTACATCTTCTTTGGCCGGCCACTAATTAACAAAGGTGGAGCAAGCGGAACATTAATCGTCCGAAAACCTGGAGTCAGAAAAGCTGTTGTCGAATTAACTGGCAAATTGTTTTCTGACGCGAACGGCCAAATGTATTTTTCATCGTACTCAGCTCGGCCAGAAAATGTGCCCTTACTATCAATTTCTGTGTATGGTTTACGAATGTCAATTTCTGGCCGGTGGATTTTTGCCAATGCACAAGTCATTAACATTCGAACACCTGCCCGGTTGCTTAGGCAACGCGCTATATAAATAACTCGTTCCAATATTGCAGAATCGAGAATTATCGACTTGCGGGTTGATTTTCTAGCTCGCTGAAGAGCGTCTTCAAGTATTTTGTTTGGTGTTGCCATTGTTCTTTCCTTTGATACTCGGTGCTGACGTTGATTTCATAATTTACCCAAAGCACTTCAGTCCTATTTTGCTTGTTATTGTCGGCCCCGGTATTGGTTGAATGTGCTTTCTTAGTTGGTGCTTCGATATATTTCCAATCACCGTATAACTCATCCATTAAATTGCACTGATAGCCAGAAAGAGCGACCTTCCCATCAACATTACGCAGTACATCTGCTAATTCGCGGTGTTCATCATCGGACATTTCATACGCATAAGCATTTATATCTGAGCGCGATTCATGAACATAAGGAGGGTCACAATAAAATAATGTTTCGGGATCATCAAATCGTTGAATAACTTCAATGGCCGGGGCGTTTTCTATTTGAACTCTGAGTAATCTTTGCGCGATTTCCGACAAACCTTCGACACTGCCTAGCCAACGCGATACAGCACCGGACATTTCGGCGCGACTGGTTAGCTTACAATGCGCCCAACGTCCTTCACTTGCTGTTTGTGCCAAACCCGTCCGAACCTGGCGGGCGCGAACAAAAAATCTTCTTGCTCGTTCTAAATCTGTTAAATCTTCCAAGTTTCCATTTACCGCAATTCTCAGTTCTTCTCTAGAAAATGGCGTTAATCCAATAGCCTCTAATAATTCGTCTTTCTGTTCGCGGAGTACTCTAAAGAAGTTTACAACTTCCCCGTCAATATCATTATAGGTTTCTACTGGTGATGGTTTTCGATTTATCAATACTGCTGCTGAACCGCCGAAAGGTTCACAATAATGAGTAGTATCAGGCAACAAAGGAAGTAACCAATCCAAATGGCTATATTTACCCCCATACCAACCAAATGCTATTTTCTTTGAAGCCATAATTTTATCCTGCTCACCGATAATAGAAATTCTTGTTCCCCGATAGTTTATCATCAGAACGAACCAATGACGCTAAAACGGGAAGTATTATTTATCTGCTGCCAGCACTTCGTTGGCTAAGGCCTGATATGCTTCTCCTCCACTGGACTTGGGGTCGTAGACCGAGATGGGGAGACCGTAAGATGGCGCTTCTGCCAGACGCACGCTGCGGGGGATCACAGATTCGAAGACCTGCTCCGAGAAGTAGCGGCGCACCTCAGCGACCACATCGTTGGACAGGTTGGTGCGCGCATCGAACATGGTGAGCACCACGCCTCTCACTTGCAAATTAGGACAGATGGCTGTGCGCACTCGTTCCAGGGTTTGGGTGAGCTGCCCCAAACCTTCCAGGGCCAGGTATTCACATTGTACGGGGATGATCACTCCGTCGATGGCAGCAACCAGCCCGTTGAGAGTCAGCAATCCCAGTGAGGGAGGGCAGTCCACCAGCAGGTAGTCGTAGCGTTCTGTGATTGGTTCCAAAGCGCGTTTAAGGCGGCTCTCGCGGGCCAGTTCATTGACCAGTTCAACTTCAGCGCCTGCCAGGGCTGGCGAGGCGGGCAGTAATGACATATTAAGGCGGGAGTTGTGCAGAATACTGCTCGAAGCGGGGACAATCTCCAGCAGGGCCTCGTAAGTCCCGCTTTTGACGGTCTGCTTGTCTATCCCCAGCGAGGAGGTGGCATTGGCCTGGGGGTCGATATCGACCAGCAAGACACGCTTGCCAGCCTGGGCCAGATAGGCGCCCAAATTGATGGCTGTAGTTGTTTTTCCCACGCCTCCTTTTTGATTGGCGAGGGCGTATATGAATCCCATATTTATAGCACCTCTCTCATGGCGTTTTGCACTTCTTCGATGTTTGGCACTCCCCTCAGGCCGGAACGTGTTGCCGAGCGGGCCGCCAACTGGGTGGCAAAACGCGCCGCTTCCCAGGGATCGCTGGTCTTGTGAAGCCAGGCGAAAAATGCTGCCGCG